>JANMDH010000487.1:0-6027 GCA_031376195.1 Gemmobacter sp.
CCGCCCCTCTTATCGACCCGTTCGCCCGCGCGATCCGCTATCTGCGCGTCTCGGTCACCGACCGCTGTGATTTCCGCTGCACTTATTGCATGTCCGAACACATGACCTTCCTACCCAAGGCCGAACTGCTGACCCTCGAAGAACTCGACCGTCTTTGTTCGGCCTTTGTCGGCATGGGGGTCGAAAAGCTTCGCATCACGGGCGGTGAACCTCTTGTGCGCAAGGGTATCCTCACCTTCTTTCAGGCGATGTCGCGGCATCTGGGAACAGGCGCGCTCAGGGAACTGACCCTGACTACCAATGGCAGCCAGCTTGCCCGTTTCGCAACCGACCTTGCCGCCTGCGGCATCCGGCGCGTCAATGTCTCGCTCGACACACTCGACCCTGCTAAATTCGCTCAGATCACCCGCTGGGGGCGGCTGAGCCAGGTTCTGGAGGGCATCGCCGCTGCCAAGGCCGCCGGGATGCAGGTGAAGATCAACACCGTTGCCTTGAAGGGGTTCAACGAATCCGAGTTGTTTTCGCTTGCCGACTGGTGCGCCGGCGAAGGCCATGACCTGACCTTTATCGAGGTTATGCCAATGGGCGAAATGGGCACCGAAATCCGGCTGGATCAGTACTGGTCGCTCAAAGACCTCCGCGCCCGGCTGGCAGAGCGTTTTCATCTGACGGATCTCGATATCTCCTCCGGCGGCCCCGCGCGTTATGTCCGGGTCACTGAAACCGGGCAAAAGATCGGCTTTATCACCCCCCTGACCCATAACTTCTGCGAAAGCTGCAACCGTGTCCGGTTGACCTGCACCGGCGAATTGTACATGTGCCTCGGTCAGGAAGACATGGCCGACCTGCGCAGCCCCTTGCGCGCCAGCCCCGATGACGCAGCACTTGTGGCAGCCATCCGGGGGGCAATCGCGCGCAAACCCAAGGGGCATGATTTCGATTATTCCCGGCAGGTGGTGGCCGGAACCATGACCCGACACATGAGCCATACCGGCGGGTAAAGACGCAGCAGCAGCGACGCCGCCCGCAGGGCGGAGTGGCGCGCAGCCCCCGCCCCCGTGGCCGCTCGTCGCATCCCCTTTTCCAAAGCCTTTCAGGTCTCTATCTTCGCCGCATAGCAGAAAGGCGGCTTCCAATGGATACCCTCATCCTCTCCCGCATCCAGTTTGGCGCGAACATCTCGTTCCATATCCTGTTCCCCACGATCACCATCGCGCTCGGCTGGGTTCTGCTGTTTTTCAAACTGCGTTTCACTGCAACCGGTGATCGCAAGTGGATGGACGCCTACATGTTCTGGGTCAAGGTGTTCGCCCTGTCCTTCGCCATGGGCGTCGTCTCCGGCATCACAATGTCTTTCCAGTTCGGCACCAACTGGCCCGGGTTCATGGAAACCGTCGGCAATGTCGCCGGGCCGCTGCTGGCCTATGAGGTGCTGACCGCGTTCTTTCTTGAGGCGGCTTTCCTTGGTATCATGCTGTTCGGCGCATCCCGTGTGCCCCGCTGGGCGCACACCCTTGCCACCTTTCTTGTGGCGTTTGGCACCACCCTTTCGGCCTTCTGGATCATTGTCCTGAATTCCTGGATGCACACGCCCCAGGGGTATGAATTGCGTGACGGCGTGGTGCATGCCACCGACTGGGCTGCCATCGTCTTCAATCCGTCGATGCCTTACCGTCTTGTTCACATGCTGCTCGCGTCCGGCCTGACGGTGGCCTTCCTGATCGCAGGCATCTCGGCCTTGCGCAGGCTCTGGGGCGACCGCACGGAAGGCACGAAATCCAGCTTGCGTGTCGGCGTCCTGCTGGCCGCCCTGCTGATCCCGGTCCAGATCGTCGCGGGCGACATGCATGGCCTCAACACGCTGGAACATCAGCCGGCAAAAGTTGCCGCGATGGAAGGCAACTGGGAAACCCGCACGAACGCCCCCTTGCTGCTGTTCGCGGTCCCGAACAAGGAAACCCGTTCAAATGACTATGAAATCGGCATTCCCAGCCTTGCCTCCATCATCCTGACCCACAAGGCGGATGGCGTCGTGCCCGGCCTGAATGACTTTGTCGCCACGGATGGCACGGTGATGCACCCGCCTGTCCTGCAAGTGTTCTGGGCCTTTCGGGTGATGGTCGGCACGGGCATGCTGATGCTTCTCGTCTCATGGGCCGGCGCTTTCCTTCTGTGGCGTCGCGGGGTGGACGGCCTGCCCAGACTGTATCTTTACGGCCTCTCCGGCATCACCTTTATCGGCTGGCTGGCCACCCTTGCCGGTTGGTACACCACCGAAATCGGGCGGCAGCCCTGGCTTGTGACGGGTGTTTTGACCACCGAACAGGCGGTCAGTCCGATTGCCGCCGGGATGGTTCTGACCACCCTGATCGCCTATCTGCTCGTCTATCTGGCACTGATGCTGTCCTACATGGGTGTCATCACCTATCTGGCCCACAAGGCCGCCAAGGGCGAGGCGTTGCCCCCTGATCCCCGCGCCTCGCAACCCGCCCATAGTCTTACCCCGGCGGAGTGACGGACATGTTCAGCGATGGAAACCTGCCCTTTATCTTTGCCGCCCTGATGGGCCTGTCGATCCTGATCTATGTTTGCCTCGACGGGTTCGATCTGGGGATCGGCATCCTGTTTCCGTTCGCAACCCCCGACGAACGCGATCTGATGGTCGCCTCCATCGGGCCGTTCTGGGATGCGAATGAAACCTGGCTGGTGCTGGCCATCGGCATTCTGCTTGTGGCCTTTCCGGTCGCGCACGGGGCGATCCTGACGCAGTTGTATCTGCCCGTGACCCTGATGCTGATCGGGCTGATCCTGCGCGGCGTCGCGTTTGAGTTCCGGGCCAAGGCCCCCTTGGGTCACAAACAGCTGTGGGATAATCTGTTCTGGGTCGGCAGCCTGACGTCGGCCCTGACCCAGGGGTTCATGCTGGGCCTTTATGTCATGGGCCTTGCCTGGACATGGTTCCACATCGGGTTCGCAGCCGTCACAGCGGTGTTTCTGGCCGTGGCCTACAGCTTCATCGGGGCCGCATGGATGATCCTGAAAGCCGAAGGCGCGTTGCAAGCCAAGGCCGTCGAATGGGCCAAGGGGGGCATCTGGGGCGTGGTGCTGGGCATGGGGGCGGTGTCGCTGGCAACGCCCTATGTCAGCAGCCGGATCTACGACAAATGGTTCAGCTTTCCACAGATGCTCTGGCTGTCGCCTTTGCCGATCGCGTCCGCCCTGTTGATCGGCCTGATCTGGTTCACCCTTCGACGCCTGCCGATGGACGGCGACCGTCTGGCATGGTTGCCTTTCGGGGCGACGATCCTGCTGTTCACGCTGGGCTTCGGGGGGATGGCCTACAGCTTTTTCCCCTTTGTCGTCCCCGAGGCGCTGACGATCTATGAGGCCGCGGCAGCACCGGAAAGCCTGTGGATCATCCTGGTGGGCACCATGGTGGTGCTGCCGATGATCCTTGCCTATTCCGTGCTGAGCTATGTGATCTTTCGCGGCAAGGCAACGCATCTGAGTTATGACTGAACCCGAAAATCCTTGAAAGAAGGATTTTCAGACAGGGGGGCGCTGCCCCCCTCGTCCCTGCGGTCCTCACCCCCCGGGATATTTGTGCAAATGAGAATGTGCAGGGGGCAGCGCAACCGCAATGTGGATGAGGAAACAGCTACCGCGATGATCTCACGCCGCCGGAAGCCGCGCCTCGACCATCCCTGCGTACCAGCTTGACCCGAAGGGAATGGCCGTATCATCGAAATTGTAGGCCGGATGATGTACCATCGCCGTGTCGCCATTGCCCACGAAAATATAGGCGCCGGGCCGGGCGTTGAGCATGAAACTGAAATCCTCGGCCCCCATCAGGGGGGGCGTGTCGATATCCACCTTGCCAGAGATCGCGCGGGCGACATCGGCGGCAAAGACGGTGTTTTCGGGTGCATTGACCGTGACCGGATAGCCGCGCCTGTAATCGACATCGGCGCGTGCGCCCAGTGTCGCGGCGGTGCCTTCGGCAATTTCCCTGACGCGGCGTTCCGCAAAATCCTGCACGGCAGGGTCCATCGCGCGCACGGTGCCTTTCAGGACCACTGTGTGCGGGATCACATTATGCGCCGTGCTGTCGGTCGTGACCGTGCAGACCGACACCACCACCTGCTTCATCGGGTCCACCCCGCGCGACGCAATCGTCTGCAGCATCACGATGACCTGCGCGGCCACCACCATCGTGTCAATGCAGTCATGCGGTTTGGCGGCATGCCCCCCCTTGCCCGTCAGGGTGATGTCGAACTGATCGGCACTTGCCATCATCGCCCCCGGGCGGATCGCAAAGGATCCAACCGCAATCCCCGGCATGTTGTGCATGCCGTACACCTCATCCACCGCCCAGCGATCCAGCATCCCGTCCTGCACCATTTCGCGCCCGCCCCCGCCGCCTTCTTCGGCAGGCTGGAAGATGACCACCGCAGTGCCGTCGAAATTGCGCGTTTCCGCCAGATATTTCGCCGCGCCCAGCAGCATCGCCGTATGCCCGTCATGCCCGCAGGCGTGCATCTTGCCGGGCACGGTGCTGGCGTAATCCACCCCCGTCGCCTCGATGATCGGCAGGGCATCCATATCGGCCCGCAGCCCGATGGTGCGCCCCGATGCGTTGGTCTTGCCTCGGATCACGCCAACGACACCCGTCCGCCCGATACCGGGGACCACCTCGTCACAGCCGAAGTCGCGCAGCAGATCGGCCACTTTGCCCGCCGTGCGGTGCACCTCGAACAATAGTTCGGGATGCCGGTGAAAATCCTGCCGCCAGGCGGCGATTTCGGGTTGCAGATCGGCAATACGGTTCTTGACAGGCATGGGGGACGCTCCTTCTCTGACGGCAGATTGCGCCTGACAGGACGGGTCTTCAAGCCCTATCCGAACCGCCGCCGCGCATCCAGAGCAAGGCCTGAGCCGACAGAACCCAGCATATCCCCCGTCGCTATCGCAACCCCCTGCAGCGCATCCGACACCACGCGGCGCAACAGGGGCAGCCCGCTTGCCCCGCCCGTCATGAACACGGTGCCGATATCGCCCGCGCGCAGCCCCGCTTGTGCCAGCACCGCGCCAATCGCGCCGCGAATGCGCTCTGCCGGGGCATTGACTGCCGCCTCGAACGCGTCCTGCCGGATCACCGGGTTCGGCCCGCCCGTGATGTCCGACAGCGCCATCCGGACCGCCTCGGCATCCGACAGCGCGATTTTCGTCGCCTCGACCTGCATCGCGATCCGGTGGCCGGACCGTTCCCGAACCACCCGTGCCACCCGCGCGATCAGATCCGGGCGGTCGGCCTCAAAGCCCAGGGCCTTCAGATCGGTCAGCACGCGGCCGGTGTAAAGGAAATTGATCCTGTGCCAGGTCGCCATGTCCAGATAGTAATGTCGCGGCATCGTGCCGGTGCCGCCTTTCAGGGGCGACAGATAGCCCAGATGCGGCATCACCTCAGCCAAAGACAGCAAGCGGTCAAAATCGGTGCCCCCGACCCGGATCCCGTCATTGGCCAGAATATCCCCTGCCCGATCCGCCACCTGCGCCAGATCGGGTGAAACCCGCACGATGGAAAAGTCCGAGGTGCCGCCGCCGATGTCCACCACCAGAACCAGTTCTTCGCGCACAACCGATTGCTCATAATGCAAGGCCGCCGCGATGGGTTCGTATTGAAACGCCACCTGCCGAAACCCCTGCTTTTGCGCGATATCGGCCAATACCCGTTCGGCCTTGGCATCCGCTGCCGGATTATCGTCGTGAAAATGGACGGGCCGGCCCAGAACGACCCTGTCGATCCCCGGGGCAACCGCGTCCAACTGCCGCCGCAGTTGGCCAAAGAACTGCGCCAGCACATCCTTGAACGAAACAGAGCGATGGCCGACCCGTGTGCGTTCATCAATCAGGTCGGATCCCAGCGTGCTTTTCAATCCGCGCATCAGGCGGCCTTCATCGCCGCGCACATAGGCGGCAAGGGCGGCGCGGCCAAATTCCGGGGCGGCCCCATCGGCATCCCAGAAA
>JANMDH010000517.1:0-1506 GCA_031376195.1 Gemmobacter sp.
TCCAAAGCGGTCGTGTGGGATATGCAGGGCCGCGCTGTCAGCATTGGACGGGTCAGTTTCTCACATGCCACCCCTCAGCCGGGGTGGGGTGAACAAGATCCGGTGGACTGGTGGACCGCGACAGTCGAGGCAATTGGCAAGGCCTGCGGGCGGGTTGATGTCTCCCGGCTTGCGGCACTTTCGATCACCCACCAGCGCGAAACTTTCGTCTGCCTCGACGAGACGGGCCTCGCGCTGCGCCCCGCCATGCTGTGGCTCGACACCCGCGCCACCGAAGAGGTCCGGCGCTACGGCACCGATGCCGTGCACCGCAAAACCGGCAAGCCGCCAAACACGGCGACCAGCTGGTACAAACTTTTGTGGCTGCGCGCGCACGAACCCCGGACGCTTGACAGCACGGCGCGGGTGGCGGACGTGCATTCCTACCTTGTCAATCGCCTGACCGGGGAATGGGCCACGTCATGGGGCAGCGTCGATCCGCTCGGCGTGCTTGATCTGCAAAGCTTTACGCTCGACACCGGACTGATCGAACAGCTCGGCCTGTCCACCAGCAACTTTCCGACGGTTCATGCCCCGGGCACCGTGCTTGGCGAACTGCGCCGCGATGTGGCCGAACTTCTCGGGCTGGCCGCTGGCCTGCCTGTGGTCGCGGGTCTTGGTGACGGGCAAGCGGCGGGGTTGGGTGTGGGCATCACCCGCCCCGGTGAAGCATATCTCAACCTCGGCACCGGGTTCGTATCGGGTACATTC
This sequence comes from Gemmobacter sp., assembly GCA_031376195.1. Classification (GTDB taxonomy): domain Bacteria; phylum Pseudomonadota; class Alphaproteobacteria; order Rhodobacterales; family Rhodobacteraceae; genus JANPIX01. The sequence goes on from JANMDH010000517.1 coordinate 751, forward strand.
AGCGCCGACTACCGGACCGATCACGCGTTCCGCACGATGACAGGCGGCGTGCCGGGCACCTATCTGAATGAAACATTCTTCGGCGGCGGTACCTACAACGTCACCTGGTTCACCGAGCGTTTTTCAGGGATCGGAAATCATCCCTTCGGGCTTGATCTCTCGCCTGAGCGCATTCTCGAAGCCGCCGCCGCCGACCTGCCCGCCGGGGCAGAGGGACTTCTGGCGTTGCCGTATCTGAACGGGGTCTTGTCACCCTATTGGGACAGCAATGCACGGGGCGTTCTGTTCGGGCTAAGCCCGCGTCATGGCAAGGCGCATTTCTATCGCGCAATCCTCGAAGGTCTGGCCTTGGAACAACGCGTGTCGACAACGGGCGCCGAGGCCGCGATGGGAACGCGGACAGAGCGTTTCCGCCTGATGGGCGGCGGCACGCAAAGCAGGCTTTGGTGCCAGATCCTGGCCGATGTCCTCGAACGGCCTGTGGAAATCGCCCGCGAGGCCGAGGCAACCTGTCTCGGGGCCGGGATGCTCGCCGCTGGGGGTGCCGGGCTTTTCCCCAGTATTCAGCAAGCAGCCGATGCGATGAGCGGGGTAGGGCGGGTGTATGACCCCGAAACCGCGCAGGCAGCGCGCTATAGTCGCCTCTTTGATGTCTACAAGGACATCTATCCCGCCCTGCGCGACCAGTTCGCCCGACTTAAGGACGTCATGCATGACATTGCCTGAACCAAAACCGGGCACCGGGACGCCGATGCT
>JANMDH010000564.1:0-6418 GCA_031376195.1 Gemmobacter sp.
GGGCGGATCGGGCGGGGTGCGCGCGGCGCGGATTGCGGCGGCAGACCACGGCGCGCGGGTCGGGCTGGCAGAGGAAAGCCGGATGGGCGGCACCTGCGTCATCCGGGGCTGCGTGCCGAAAAAGCTGATGGTGTTTGCCAGTGAATACCGGGGCGCCATGGTCGATGCCGCGGCATACGGGTGGGATGTGACGCCGGGGGCGTTTCAATGGCCACGGTTCCGCGCCCGGTTGGAGGCGGAACTGGACCGCCTGGAAGCCGCCTATCGCAAGACGCTGATCAACGCAGGCGTGACGATCCATGACAGCCGGGCGGTGCTGAAAGATGCGCACACGGTGCAACTGGCGACAGGCGAGGTGTTTCGCGCGCGGAACATTCTGATCGCGACAGGCGGGCATGCGTTCAGACCTGATCTTCCGGGGGCGGAACTGGGCGTGATTTCGGACGCGATGTTCCACATGGAGCGGCTGCCGGCACAGGCGTTGGTGGTGGGCGGGGGGTATATCGCGAGCGAATTTGCCTGCATCCTGAACGGGATGGGGGTGGAGGTCACGCAATTCTATCGGGGTGCGCAAATCCTGCGCGGTTTTGACGACGAAGCGCGGGGGCATGTGGCCACCGGCATGATCGACAGCGGCATACGCCTGCACTGCGGCACGAACATCCTGCGGCTGGAACAGACGCCAGCGGGCATCCAGGCGACGGCAACCGATGGCACGGCAGACATCTATGACCTTGTGCTGTTCGCGACGGGGCGCGCGCCGAATTCGGCCAACATCGGGCTGGAGGCTGCGGGCGTTCAACTGGGTCGGCGGGGACAGATCATCGTGGACGACTTCAGCCAGACCGTGGTGCCGTCGATCTTTGCGGTGGGGGATGTGACGGACCGGATCAACCTGACGCCCATTGCCATTCGGGAAGCCCACGCCTTTGCGGACACCGTGTTCGGGGGTAAGCCGCGCAAGGTGGATCACGACATGGTGGCGAGTGCGGTGTTCACGCAGCCGGAACTGGGTGCTGTGGGCCTGACGGAAGAAGCGGCGCGTGATCTGGAGCCGATTGAAGTGTACGCGACAGCGTTTCGCCCGATGCAAAGCCTGTTTGCGGGGCGGCCTGACCGCGTGCTGATGAAACTGATCGTCAGTCAGGCCACGCGCAAAGTGCTGGGCTGTCATATCGTCGCACCGCATGCGGGGGAATTGATCCAGCTGGCGGCGATTGCGATCCGGATGGGGGTCACAAAAGAGCAATTCGATGACACAGTGGCGGTGCATCCGACGATGGCAGAGGAATTGGTGACGATGCGGTTGCCGGCGCGGCGCAGTTAGGCAGGCGGAACAGGGCGCGTGTGCTTGAATTTCGCGCGGGAATGACCAGTTAGCTTACGGTAGATAAAAAAAGGGAACGGCAGGATGTCAGGAAACGGGGGCCCCTGGGGCGGCGGCGGTAATGGCGGCAGCGGGGGCGGAGATGAGGGCGGCGACGGCCGCGATGGCCGGGGCGGGCGCGGGGGGCGCAAGCCGGGCGAAGGGCCGCAGATTCCGGAAATCGAAGAGATCATGAAAAAGGGTCAGGAGCAGCTTCGCGTCCTGATGGGCGGGCGGGCACGCACGGGCGGAACGGGCGGCGGTGGCGGCGGCGGGAACGGCAATCCGATGGCCCCGCTGTTCACGCGTCAGGGGCTGGGTCTGGCGGCATTGGCGGCGGTCGCGGTATGGTCTTATCTGTCGTTCTACACGGTCAGACCGGAAGAAAAATCGGTGGAACTGTTTCTGGGGGAGCGGTCGGCGATTGGCGAGCCGGGTCTGAACTTTGCGCCATGGCCGATCGTGAAGGCGGAAATCGTGCAGGTGCGCGTGGAAAGAACCACCGAAATCGGCGGTGGCGAGGCAGGCGCGAATGACAGCGGCATGATGCTGACGCGCGATCAGAACATCGTGGACATCGGATTTCAGGTGGTCTGGAACATCACGGATCCGGAGGCCTATCTGTTCAACCTTGCGGACCCGGACGACACGATCCGCGCGGTTGCGGAAAGTGCGATGCGTGACATCATCGCGCGGTCGGAACTGTCGCCCATTCTGAACCGGGACCGGGGGGTGATCGCGACGGACCTGCAGGCGGCGGTGCAGGGGACGCTTGACAGCTATAACGCGGGGATCAGCGTGATCCGGGTCAACCTGCAGCGGGCATCGCCGCCGGGTGAGGTGATCGACAGTTTCCGGGCGGTTCAGGCGGCACAGCAGGAACGCGACCGGCTGGAGAAAGAGGCGGATGCCTATGCCAACCGGGTGACGGCAGGGGCACGGGGCGAGGCGGCACGTCTGGGCGAAGATGCCGAGGCGTACCGCGCGCGCGTGGTGAACGTGGCGGAAGGCGAGGCGAGCCGTTTCATCAGCGTTTATGATGAATACGTGAAAGCGCCAGAGGTGACGCGGCGGCGGATGTATCTGGAAACGATGGAAGGCGTGTTTGGCGGGATGAACAAGGTGATCCTTGACGGCGTTGCGGGGGGTGAGGCGGGGCAGGGCGTTGTGCCGTTCCTGCCTTTGAACGAACTGAACCGGATGGCGCCAGCACCGACAGCAGGTGCTGCCGCATCGACGACGACGGGGGGAAATTGAGATGAACCGTACTGCATTCATTCTGCCCGTTGTGGCAATCGTGGCGGCGACGGCGCTGTCATCGTTCTATATTGTCGATGAACGGGATCAGGCGCTTGTGCTGCAATTCGGGCAGGTCAAGCAGGTCAAGACGACGCCGGGTCTTGGGTTCAAGATCCCCCTCATTCAGGAAGTGGTCCGGTATGACGGGCGGATTCTGGGGCTGCCGACGGCGGCAGTCGAGGTGACGATGCTGGATGACAGGCGTCTGGTGGTCGATGCCTTTGCGCGGTGGCAGATCACGGATCTGGAACGCTTTCGCCAAGGCGTGGGCGCGGGCGGGGTCGAACAGGGGCTGCGGCGTCTGGAAGGGATCGTGAACCCGGCGATTCAGGAAGTGCTGGGGTCGGTCGATTCGGCGCGGGTGCTGTCGGAAGACCGCACGCCGCTGATGAACCAGATCCGCGATATTGCGCGCAGGCAGGCACTGACCCTGGGAATCGACGTGGTGGACGTGCGCCTGACACGGACCGATCTGCCGGATCAGAACCTTGAAGCGACCTTTGCGCGGATGCGTGCCGAACGGGAGCGGGAAGCGGCGGATGAAATCGCGCGGGGCGGTGAAGCGGCAAGTCGGGTGCGGGCAACCGCAGACCGGACGGTGGTAGAGCTGACGTCGCAAGCGCAGAAGGAGGCGGAGGTGATCCGGGGCGAGGCAGACGCGCAACGGAACGGGATCTACGCCGAGGCGTTCGGGCGCGATCCGGAATTCTTTGCCTTCACGCGGTCGTTGACCAGCTATCAGCGGGCATTGCAGGGGGCAAATTCGTCCATCGTGATGCAGCCGGACAGCGAGTTCTTCGACTATCTGCGCAGTTACGAGGTGCGCACACCCGGGGCACCAGCAGCCGCCGAGTAAGGTTGAATGGGGTATCTGGTTCTGGCTGTAGGTCTGGTTCTGGTGGTGGAGGGGCTGGCGATTTCGCTGGCCCCTGCGCGTCTGGAACAGGCATTGGCGATGCTGTTGCGCCTGTCACGCGATCAGCGGCGTATTCTGGGGTTGGCGACGCTGGCGGCAGGGGTGGGTCTGATCTGGACGGCTCAGCACGTCTGGCTGTAGCGGCGGTTGCGGGGTTGGGGAATGACACGGGGACGCACGGCGGATCACAACCAATTGAGGGTTGCAGTCTGTATTTGCAATCTGCGCAGGCTTGCCTAAGTCTTGTTTAGTCATCTGTTCGCGGCAATCGTCGCGAACCGTCAGGAACCCTGAAAGGAGCCTTGCGGTGCCCAGCAATGTAACCACACTTCCGGCCTACCAGAACCCGGCCCTGCAGCGACCCGTGCGCCTGATCGGCGCGGCATTGGTTGGTCTTGCGCTGGTGCTTGGTCCGGTTCAATCGGTGCGCGCGGAAGCAGCACCCGAAAGTTTTGCAGATCTTGCGGAATCGATCAGCCCATCGGTGGTGAACATCACCACATCTTCGGTCATCGCGGCACCGGCAGACGGTGGGCCGCAACTGCCCGAAGGATCACCGTTCGACGAATTCTTCCGAGATTTCCAGGAGCGGAATGGGCAGGGCCTGCCCGGCCAAAACGAACCGCGCCGATCTGAGGCGCTGGGATCGGGCTTCGTGATTTCTGAAGACGGCTACATCGTGACGAACAACCATGTGATCGAAGGGGCCGATGATATCGAGATCGAGTTCTTTTCGGGGGAACGCCTGAAGGCGGAACTGGTCGGGACCGATACGAAAACGGACATCGCCTTGCTGAAGGTGAAAAGCGACGCGCCGCTGCCGTTTGTCAGTTTCGGGGACAGCAATCTGATGCGGGTAGGCGATTGGGTCGTGGCGATGGGCAACCCGCTGGGCCAGGGGTTTTCGGTAAGCGCGGGCATCGTGTCGGCGCGGAACCGGGAACTTTCGGGAACGTATGACGATTTCATCCAGACGGATGCGGCGATCAACCGGGGTAATTCGGGGGGGCCACTGTTCAACACGGACGGTCAGGTGGTGGGCGTGAACACGGCGATTTTGTCGCCGAACGGCGGATCGATCGGGATCGGATTTTCGATGGCCTCGAATGTGGTGTCGAAGGTGGTCGATCAGTTGCGGGAATTCGGGGAAACCCGGCGCGGCTGGCTGGGGGTGCGGATTCAGGACGTGACGCCGGATGTGGCGGAGGCGATGGGTCTGGCGCAGAATGATGGCGTGCTGATCACGGATGTGCCGGATGGCCCGGCCAAGGATGCGGGTCTTCTGGCGGGGGATGTGATCACGACCTTTGACGGATCGAAAGTGGGCGACGTGCGCGCACTGACGCGGCATGTGGCGGATGCGCCGATCGGAGAAGGCGTGCCGGTAGTGGTGCTGCGGGACGGCAAGACCGAAACGGTGGATGTCGTTCTGGGCCGCCGGGAAGATGCCGAAGGTGAGCCGATCCTGACGGCGGCCGAGCCGGAAGTTCCGGCAGAAGCGACGGTGCTGGGTCTGACAGTGGCACCGTTGGACGCGGAAGGGGCACAGGCGCTGGGCCTGCCTGCGGACAGCGAAGGGCTGGTTGTGACGAAGGTGGATCAGATGTCGGAGGCCTATACCAAGGGGCTGCGCGAAGGTGATCTGATCACCGAGGCGGGGCAGCAAAAGGTGGTGAGGGCCGAAGATCTTGAGGCGCGGATTACGGAGGCCAAGGATGCGGGGCGAAAGTCGCTGCTGCTGTTGATCCGGCGCGAAGGCGATCCGCGGTTCGTGGCGTTGTCGGTCGAGGAATGATCTGACGTGTTTCGTCGGGCCGGGACCGTGACCCCGGCAGGACGACAGCGGGGCGGGCAGAGCGATCTGCCTGCCCCGTTTCCGTTTCGGGGGGTGCTTGGCCGATCAACAGCCATCACGTCGCAGTGGGCGGGCAATTGCGGGTCTGGCAATGCGTTTTGATTTCGCCTATGTGCGATCTGGCTTACGAGAAACCGGGGAACGCAGGCATGGCGAAGATCACTTACGTGGAATTTGGCGGCAAGGAACATGTGGTCGAGGTGCCGAATGGCCTGACCGTCATGGAAGGGGCGCGCGACAACGGCATTCCGGGGATTGAGGCCGATTGCGGCGGGGCCTGCGCCTGTTCGACGTGCCATGTCTATGTTGATGCGGATTGGGTGGGCAAACTGCCGAAGAAAGACGCGATGGAGGAAGACATGCTCGATTTCGCATGGAAGCCGGACGCCGCGCGGTCGCGTCTGACGTGCCAGTTGAAGGTGAGCGATGCGTTGGACGGCCTGCGGGTGCAGATGCCGGAAAAGCAGATATAGGGATGCGTCAGCGCCGTTGCGGGACGCCGGGCAGGACGCAGAGCATTTCATAGAGCAGGTTGGCCCCGATCAGGGCGGTGTTGCCGGAGGGGTCGTAGGGGGGTGACACCTCGACCAGATCGCCGCCGATGATGTTGAGGCCCGCACAGCCGCGGATGATTTCCAATCCCTGCCAGATGGTCAGGCCACCGGGTTCGACGGTGCCGGTGCCGGGGGCGAAGGCGGGGTCGAGACTGTCGATGTCATAGCTGATATAGACCGGGGCATCGCCGATTTTAGCGCGGATGTCGGCCATGAGGGGGCGCAGGGATTTGTGCCAGCAGTCCTCGGCCTGAACCACGGTCCAGCCCTTTTCGCGGCCCCAGTCGAAATCATCGGGGCCGTAGCCGGTGCCGCGCAGGCCGATCTGGAAGACCTTGTCGTTGATAAGGCAGCCATCTTCCCACGCGCGGCGGAAGGGGCAGCCGTGCGCAACTTTTTCGCCGAACATGGTGTCGTTGATGTCGGCA
>JANMDH010000032.1:0-10635 GCA_031376195.1 Gemmobacter sp.
CGGCCCGACCGTGTCCCGGATCTCGCGCAACGCATCGCGCGCCTCGGGCCACAGAATATCCATCCGCTGCTTGTAGACGTCGGCAAGCTTGACCTCGGCCAACAGATGCGCCCCGCCCCGCAGATCAAGCCCCAGATTGACAAGGTTGGATGGCAGATACTCCGGCCACTGCGCCAAAGCTGCACTTTGTTCCGGGGTTGCCACGCCCCCTGCTTTTTCAATCGCCTGTGCAGCGTCGTTATGAACCTCCACCCGGCCGTAGAAAAGGTTCGGCGCGGCCATCGTCACGCCAAGCACGACAATGGCCCAGATCAGCAGGCGCTTCCAAAGCGGGGTCGTCAACATTTGAAATCGTCCTGCGTCAGGCGGTGGCCGGTTCAGTCTTGTTCATCACGGTCGCGATGGTGGATTTCATCACCTTGACCTTCACGCCATCGGCAATTTCCACCTCGACGATCCCGTCTTCCTGCACCTTGACCACTTTGCCGATGATCCCGCCTTGGGTCACAACCTGATCACCCCGGCGCAGCGCCTCCACCATCGTTCGGTGCTGCTTCAGCTTTTTCTGTTGCGGACGGATCAGCAGGAAATACATGATCGCAAAAATCAGGATCAGCGGGAACAACTGCAGGAAGGCCGCCCCACCGGCGGGGGCTGCAGACTGCGCAAAGGCTGGTGTCACGAACATGGTCGTCCTCTCTGACTGACGGGCAAGGCGAACCTTCCCGGAATTGGCGCGCACCCTATCGTTGGGGTGCCGGGATGACAAGTCAGGCTGGGGCACCCCGGATTTCCCGGTTCCCCTTGGCCTGCTGTTCGGGCATATGGGGGCGTCTGATCCCCATTCCAAGGACGCACGAGGCCATCATGCACGACATCCGCGCCATCCGCGAAAACCCCGCCGCCTTTGATGCAGGCCTTGCCCGACGCGGGCTGCCCGGGGAATCGTCGGTGCTGCTGGCCTTGGATGAGGCGCGGCGTGCCGCCATCCTCGCGGCGGAAACCGCGCAGGCCGCCCAGAACGCCGCCAGCAAGGATGTGGGCGCTGCCAAAGCCCGCGGCGACGATGCCGAATTCAACCGCCTGCGCGCCCTTATTGCGGATACGAAAGCGCAAATCGGCAGCCTGACCCTGCAGGCCGACGCTCTTAATGCCCAATTGCGTGATGCCTTGATGCGCATTCCCAACCTGCCCCACCCCGACGTGCCCGACGGCACCGACGAATCCGGCAATATCGACCTTCACCGCTGGGGTAACCCCCGCAACTTCGACTTCACCCCGCTCGAACACTTCGAGATTCCCGCAGCCATCCCCGGCCTCGACTTTGCCACCGCCGCCAAACTTTCCGGCAGCCGCTTTGTCGTCCTGCGCGGGGCGGTCGTCCGCCTTCACCGCGCGCTCGCGCAGTTCATGCTCGACCTGCACGGCAACGAACACGGGCTGGAGGAAACCTGGACCCCCGTTCTGGTCAAGGAAGACGCGATGTATGGCACCAATCAGTTGCCGAAATTCGCCGAAGACAGCTATCAGACCACAAACGGCTGGTGGCTGATCCCCACGTCCGAAGTCACCCTGACCAACACGGTTGCAGGTGAACTCCTCGACGAGGCCGCCCTGCCCATCCGCCTCACCGCCCATACCCAATGCTTCCGCTCCGAAGCCGGGTCGGCGGGCCGCGACACCTCCGGCATGCTGCGCCAGCATCAGTTCGAAAAGGTGGAAATGGTGTCGATCACCACCCCCGACACCAGCATGGCCGAACACGAACGCATGACCCGCTGCGCCGAGGCGGTTCTGGAAAAGCTGGGCCTGCCCTATCGCCGCGTCGCCCTGTGCACCGGTGACATGGGCTTTGGCGCGATCAAGACGCATGATCTGGAGGTGTGGCTGCCCGGTCAGAACACCTACCGCGAGATCAGCTCCGTCTCCGTCTGCGGCGATTTTCAGGCCCGCCGCATGAACGCCCGCTATCGCCCCGCCGGTGGCAAGCCCGAATTCGTCCATACGCTCAACGGATCGGGCCTTGCCGTCGGCCGCACCCTGATCGCCGTTCTGGAAAATGGTCAGCAGGTGGATGGCTCCGTCGATCTGCCCGCCGTGCTTCACCCCTATCTGGGCGGCAAGACCCGGATTTCGGCGACAGGGCTGCTGGAATAATCATGCCAGAATCTTAGCAGAAAATTCAGGCCTGCCTGACTTTCCTGCGAAAAATCACTTCCCCATGATCGCTACGACATAGCCCTTGGTTTCGGCATAGGGCGGGATGCCCTCATGGGTCTCCACCGCCAGCGGCCCCGCGTTATATGCCGCAAGCGCCAGCCGCCAACTGCCGAACTTGCCATGCATCATCGACAGATAATGCGCCCCGCCTTCAAGGTTTTCCTGCGGATTGTTGATATCCACCCGCAGCAATTTCGCCGTCCCCGGCATCAACTGCGCCAGACCCGTCGCCCCTTTCGGTGAAACCGCCCCCGGGTTCCAGCCTGATTCCTGCTGGATCAGGCGCAGGAACAGATCCTCGGGCACCCCGTATTTCCGCGCGGCCGCCTTTGCCGCCTCAAGATATTCGCCTTTGTAATTGCCCCGGAATGCCGGGACGCCACTGTCTTCGACCAGCTTGTCAGCATTGGGGGTCAGCCGGACCGACCCTTCGTATTGCTTGGCCAACCGCCCGTCCAGCAGGTCTGCCTGCTGCGAAAACAACGCCAGCCGGGATTTGCTCGATCCCGACAGGGTCAGCCCTTCGGCCCGCAATTCCCCTGAAATTCCAAGGGAAACCGTCATCGAAAGAGCTGCCACTGCAATCCGCATCATCTTCCCCAACCCAAAGGCACCCCGCCTTATACGGATTTTGCGCCGCTTTTCAATGCCCTGATTGCCCCCGGCAAAACCCTGCCGCCAGCGTGGTTGCGGCAGACGTCGGCATTTGGTTTAAGCGTTCTTAACCAATTTCGGGTGACGCTGCCTGAACGCTACGAATCAGAAGGGAAGAACACCATGGCGGGTTCCGTCAACAAAGTGATCATCGTCGGCAATCTCGGGCGCGACCCCGAAGTGCGCTCGTTCCAGAACGGCGGCAAGGTCGTGAACCTGCGGATCGCCACGTCTGAAACCTGGCGCGACAAGGCAAGCGGCGAACGCAAGGAACGCACCGAATGGCATTCGGTGGCGATCTTCAACGAAGGCCTTGCCAAGATTGCCGAACAATATCTGAAAAAAGGCTCCAAAGTGTATATTGAGGGGCAGTTGGAAACCCGCAAATGGCAGGACCAGTCAGGTGCTGACCGCTACAGCACCGAAGTGGTTTTGCGCCCCTACAACGGCAGCCTGACCCTTCTCGATGCCCGTGAGGGTGGGGGTGGCGGCGGCGGCGGGTATGAAGATCGCGGCGGACCGGATCAATATGCCGAAGGCGGTCAGGGCAGCGGTGGCGGCGGCTATCGCGGCGGTTCCTCCGGCGGGTCCCAAGGCGGCGGTGGCGGCAGTGGCGGCGGCGGTGGTTCCAGCCGATCCGACATGGATGACGAAATTCCGTTCTGATCTGCGCCCATGGGGGCAGCGGGTCTGGACGATCCGCCCCCTATTCCCTATATAATCGCTCAGGAACCCGAGCGAGGCCGCCATGAACCAGCCCAACCCCCAGATCGAAGGCGCGCCCCTGATCCGCCCGTCCAGCACGGATCACCCGCTTTATGATCAGGTGGTGGATGCCTGCCGCACCGTGTTCGACCCGGAAATTCCGGTCAACATCTATGACCTTGGCCTTGTCTATACGATTGACATATCAACAGAAAACGCTGTCGAAATCACGATGACCCTGACAGCCCCCGGCTGTCCTGTGGCGGGCGAGATGCCGGGCTGGGTGGCAGATGCGGTCGAACCTCTCGCCGGTGTAAAACAGGTCGATGTCAAGATGACCTTCGATCCGCCCTGGGGAATGGACATGATGTCCGACGAGGCGCGGCTGGAACTGGGGTTCATGTAATTTCAGTATCAAGTCTTTATACTTGATTTTTGAAATTTTAAGTCCCATAGCTTGATATTGCGAAATCAAGGCTTAGGACTTGTTATGAAGTCATATCACTTTCCACTCGCCGCCACCGTTCTGACAGGCGATCTGAAAGGTTCGACAAAAGCATCCCTGAACGATGTCAACGCCACGATGGACGTTCTGGCCCAGGCCGCAACCGAGATCACAGGCTGGGTCGTCGAAAACCCGACCCGTTTCACGCGGTCGCGGGGGGATGGCTGGCAGATGGTGATCATCCCCCCAGAATATGCCCTTCGTGCAGCCCTCTTCCTGATCGCCCGCCTGACGGCGACCGAACATGCCATCTCGACCCGCATTGCCATAGGGATTGGACAAACCGACAGTTTTGGAACTCAGAATCTTGCCGACGCTTCTGGAACAGCGTTTGAATATTCCGGACGGGCGCTTGATAAAATGCGCGGCCTGAATACCCTTTCCATTGAAGGGGATGGCGTCACGCCCTTTCACCGCATTATTGTAAGACTGCTTTCAGAACGCTGCCTTCGCTGGACGCGCGAACAGGCAGAGGCGATGGCGATGTATCTTCACCCGGACAATCCCACGCTGAACGACTTGGCACCACGATTTGGCATCTCGCCGCAGGCGGTCAATTATCGCCTCAAAGGGGCTGCTGCGGTGGAAATACGGTTAAGCCTTCGTGAATGGGAAGATGCGTCTAAGATGACAAAGCACCGTGAAGACACTCCGGAAAAGGGATCGTAACCCATGCCTGAAACCCTCGCCGCCCTGCTCCTCGCGCATACCCTTGCCGATTTCGTCCTTCAAACCAACTGGATGGTCGCCCACAAACGCCACCCCGCTGCCCTTGCCGCCCATATCACCATCGTCCTGATCACCGCCATCGCCGCCATGGGATCGCTGCATCCCGCCCTCTTCGCCCTCGCTGCCGCTCATCTCGTTATTGACGTGGCAAAGGCCTGGTCGCCGTGGAAAGGCCTGGCACCCTTCCTCGCGGACCAGGCCCTGCATCTGATCACCCTGATCGCCATCACCCTCTGGGTGCCGGACCTCTGGGCGACCGGGTTCTGGGCCGCCTCCACCGATACGACCGGCCTGTTCGGCACCAGCCTCTGGCCCGCCGACACCGCCCCCACCGCCCGGATCCCCGCCCTCATGGCCCTGATCGCAGGGTTTATCCTTGCCACCCGCGCCGGGGGCTTTGCCGTCGGTCTTTACATGGCACCTTGGTCCGACGCCTCGCCCAAAGGTCTGCCCGGCGGCGGGCGCGCCATAGGCTTGCTGGAACGCAGCCTTATTTTTCTGCTCGTCCTGTCCGGTCAGGCGGCCAGCATAGGTTTTCTCATCGCCGCGAAATCCGTCCTGCGGTTCGGGGCCGTCGGCGACGACCGCGCGGTCAGCGAATATGTCATCATCGGCACCCTTGCCTCCTTCGGCTGGGCCATCGCCGCCGCTTTTGCCACCGTTGCCTATCTTGCTTTGCTCTCCCCGCTTGGAATTTCCATCGCGACGCCTTAAGTTGGTGGTGAAGGAGATTCATCATGTTCGGCATTCCCGGCAAACAGGCCGTGTCCATCACCCCAGCCGCTGCCCGCCAGATCGCCAATCTGATGGCGAAACAAGGCTCCAGCGGCCTGCGCATCGGCATCAAGAAAGGTGGCTGCGCAGGCATGGAATACACGATGGATTACGTGTCCGACGTGAACCCGATGGATGAAACCGTCGAACAAGATGGTGCTCGGGTGATGATCGCGCCCATGGCGCAGATGTTCCTGTTCGGAACCGAAATCGACTATGAAATGGACCTGCTGACCGCAGGCTTCAAATTCCGCAACCCCAACGTGGCCGAGGCTTGCGGCTGTGGCGAGTCGATCAAATTCAAGGATCAGCCTGCGGCTTAGGCAAGTTCAAGCACGCGCCTGCGGCTTAGGCAAGTTCAAGGGTGCACCCGCCGCCTTTGCCGCTGCCTGCAATTCCAATCTTTCCCTTTCGCCCCTGACCGTCTAACCCTTGGCCAACCAAGGGAGAGATGACAGATGCGCAAACTGGCCGCCGGAAACTGGAAGATGAACGGCAACAGTGCCGCCCTGGCCGAAATTGCTGCCCTTGCCGCCGCCCAGCCCGCCCCGAATTGCGATGTGCTGATCTGCCCCCCTGCCACCCTGATCGCGCAGATGGTCTGGGCTGCGAAAAATACCAAAATCCACGTCGGCGGTCAGGATTGCCACCCCAAAGCCAGCGGCGCGCATACCGGCGATATCTCGGCCGCGATGCTCAAGGACGCAGGTGCCAGCCACGTCATTCTTGGCCATTCCGAACGCCGCGCCGATCACGGCGAAACCGATGCACTCGTGCAGGCCAAGGCGGTGGCCGCCATCGCCGCCGGCCTGACTGCCATCATCTGCGTCGGCGAAACGGAAACGCAGCGCGACGCGGGACAAACCCTCGATGTGGTCGCAAACCAACTGGCCGGGTCCGTGCCCGCAACCGCCACCGCCGCCAATCTTGTGATCGCCTATGAACCGGTCTGGGCCATCGGCACCGGACGCACCCCCACCAACCCCGAAATCGCCGAAGTTCACGCCCATCTGCGCGCCCGCCTCGCCGACCTGATCGGCGCACAGGCCGCCGACGTCCCGCTGCTCTATGGTGGTTCCGTCAAACCCGCCAACGCCACCGAAATTTTTGCTTTGCCCAACGTTGACGGGGCTCTGGTCGGCGGGGCGAGCCTCAAGGCCGCCGATTTCGGCGCGATTGTCGCGGCCCTGTCTGGCGCGTGACACGAATTGTCGGGAACAGACCAGCAGATTTCAACCCGCCACGATTGACTTCCGCATCATGACAACATCCCCCTCTGTTTCCTCGACTGCGGCCACGGCCAACATGCTGTGTATCGTCTCGATGCTGATCTGGGCTGCCGGCCTGCCTGCAGCCGAGTTGATCATTCCGCTGATCCCGCCGCTGCCCATGACCGCCTTGCGCACCGGGCTGGCCGCGACAGTTCTGATGGCCGTCTGGATTGCCGTCGAAGGCACCGGCACCGTCCGTCGCGCCAACTGGGGGCAGGGCATTGTGGTGGGTGGCATCTGCATCGGCCTCGGGGCGCTTTTTGTCGTCATCGGGCAGGCCTATACCGATGCGGTAACCGTCGCCATCATCACCGCCAGCATCCCGCTGATCGGCATCGGGTTGGAACTGACACTCGACGGCCGCAAACTGACCCTGCCCCTCGTCCTTGGCCTGATCCTCAGCCTTTCCGGCGGCCTGATCGCCCTTGCCCAAGGCGGCTTCGGCCTTGACCTGGGCCTTGGCGCTTTGGCCACCTTCGCCTCCTGCCTCGCCTTTACCTGGGGGTCACGCGCCACGGTCAAATCCTTTCCCGGCATGACCCCGCTGGGCCGTACCTCGCTAACGGTCACCGGGGCCTTTATCGCCTCCGCCACCCTCGCCCTCGCATGGGCAGCACTCGGCGGTCCCGCCGTCCAATGGGATGGCATCGGGCCAAAGGAATTCGGGGCACTCCTGCTGTTCGGCATCGGCTCGCTCGCCGTCAGCCAGATCCTCTGGATCATCGGTGTCGAACGCATCGGCATCGGTGCCGCCAGCCTGCACATGAACGCCGTGCCCTTCTATGTCATGATCTTCGCCTTCGCCTTTGGGGCCGACTGGAACTGGCTGCAAGCCTTTGGCGCGGTGATCGTCGTCATCGGCGTTCTGGTGGCACAAGACATGATCCGCCTGCCCCGCACCCGTCTTTCCGGCAAATGAAAACCCTGCACCAATCCCCCACCGACCCGGCCTTCGTCCAGAACCCCTATCCGTTCTATGAACGCGCCCGCGCCCACGGCCCGTTCTTCCACTGGGCCGATTACAACCTGATCTGCACCGGCAACGCCACTGCCGTGAATGCCCTCTTCCGCGACCGCCGCTTTGGCCGCGAAGTGCCCGCAGAACTGGCCCCCGTCATCCCAGACCACCTGCGCCCCTTCTACGCGGTCGAGGCGCATTCGATGCTCGAACTCGAACCCCCCCGCCACACCCGCCTGCGCGGCCTTGTCCTGCGCGCCTTCACCTCGCGCCGGATTGCCGCCCTTTCCCCCGAGATTGAGACCCTGACACATCAGTTGATCGATGCCCTGCCCGACGGCCCCTTCGATCTGCTTGCCCATTTCGGCCAACGCCTGCCCGTCACCATCATCGCCCGCCTGCTTGGCGTACCCGAAGCGATGGGCGATGATCTGCTGCGCTGGTCCAACGCCATGGTCGGCATGTACATGGCAGGCCGCACCCGCGAGGCCGAAGATCGGGCCGTGCAGGCGACCGAGGCGTTCGTGGCCTTCCTGCGCGCCAATGTCGATCAGCGCCGCACGCGGCCCGCCGATGACCTGATTTCCCACCTGATCGCCGCCGAGGCGGAAGGCGAACGCCTGACCACGGACGAATTGATCACCACCTGCATCCTGCTGCTGAACGCGGGGCACGAGGCGACGGTGCATTCCATCGGCAACGGGGTCAAAACCCTGCTGGAAACCCGAACGCCCCCCGATGCCCTGTCATCCGACCGCATTGCCGCAACTGTCGAAGAACTGCTGCGCTTTGATCCCCCCCTACACATGTTCACCCGCCATGCCTATGAAACCATTGAGGTCATGGGTCATACCTTCCATCGCGGCGACCAGGTCGCCCTGCTGCTCGGGGCCGCCAACCGCGATCCCGGCGTCTGGGACCAGCCCGATCAGTTCCTGCCAACCCGCCCCGAACGCGCCAACGCAAGCTTCGGCGCAGGCTTGCACTTCTGTGTCGGAGCACCCCTGGCCCGGCTGGAACTGCAGATCGCCCTCCCGATCCTGTTCCAGCGGTTGCCGGGACTGCGGCTGGTGGAACCGCCGGAATACGGCGATGTCTATCATTTCCACGGCCTCAAACGGCTGATTGCTAGCGCTTGACTTACGGTTAGCGCTGCGCTACCTCAACGCTGTGAAGACGATCAACTACCACCCTGCCGCGCGTAAGGTTCTTCGCCATATGCCTGCGAACCTGGCGACGCGGATCAGGGGCAAAATTCTGGCGTACGCCACCAACCCCGCGTCGCAGGCCAACAATGTGAAAACTCTATCTGACGGCGTTCATATTCGGTTACGGGTGGGGGATTGGCGGATCATCATGGTGGATGGCAATGTGCTGGACGTTCTCAAGGTTGGCCCGCGTGGCAGCATTTATGATTGAGGAATGACATGGGTGAAATGATTACAATCGAACGCAGCCGCTACGAAGATCTTCTGAGGGCCGAAGAAGCCTTGGAAGACATCCACGACATGAAGATTGTTCAGGATTTTCTGGCCAATCCGACAGAAGGCGTGCCAGATCAATTCTTCAGCCGTATCCTCGATGGCGAAAACCGCGTCCACGTCTACCGCGAATGGCGCGGGCTGACCGTCGCCGAACTGGCGCGCCGTGCCGGCCTTCACCGCGTGCAGGTGCATGATATCGAGTCCGGCAAACGTCGCGGCTCGGTCGATACGCTCAAAAAGATCGCAGACGCGTTGAACTTGCCGCTGGACGACATCGTCTAGCGCGGCCCGCCCAAATATGCGGGGGCCTCACAAGCCGCGCCTCCGATTTTTCTGCGAAAAATCCCATCACCCGAACCTGATCTTCCGCAGAAAAGTCCTCTCCTACAACGGCAGCATTGTCGTCGATTTGATCTCTTCCATGCTCAACAGGGCCGTCACATTGTAAATCCGCACTTCCGAAATCAGCGCCTGATAGAACGTGTCGTATGCCCGCGCGTTTTTCACCCGCACTTTCAGGATGTAATCGATATCCCCCGCCAACCGGTGCGCCTCCATCACCTCGGGCCGCGCCCGCAGCGCTGTCAGGAACCGCTTTTGCCATTCAGCCTCATGCTCTGATGTCCGGATCAGCACAAAGAAACACGCCTCCAGCCCCAGCGCCTCCGGGTCCAGCACCGCCGTCTGGCGCAGGATCACCCCCGCCTCGCGCATCCGCCGGATCCGGTTCCAGACCGGCGTCTTGGACGACCCCACTTTGCGCGCGATTTCGTCCAGTGACTGGCTTGCATCCTCCTGCAGTTCGCCAAGGATTTTCCGGTCCATCTCATCCAGCCGGACTGTCATTCACAAATTCCCCATTTGGGCAGAACCCTGTTCCGCGTGGGTTCAGTATTGGAACAAATGTCCTTATCTGCAAGGTGATCTGGCCTATCAGGGGAAAAATATCCTATATTCCTGCTTCAGATACAGATCGGATTCCCGCCATGGCCCCCCGCTTCACGCCCAAGGTTGTCACTGCCAACGCCCTTCTGGAAGGCGACGTCGTCTATCTGACCGCCGATGATCAATGGTCGCGCCTGCACCATGAGGCGGAACTGATCGACGACGAGGCGCACGCTCAAATGCGCCTCTTGCATGCTGCATCGCAGCGGAGCAAGATCGCAGGGGCCTATCTTGCAGATGCCAAGTCAGGCCCGAACGGCCCCGAACCTACCCATTTCCGCGAGGAATTCCGCACTCGCGGCCCCTCCAACTACTTCCACGGCAAACAGGCAGACACGCGCGATGTATAAATATTCCGACTTTGACGAAGGTTTCGTGCGCGCCCGTGTG
>JANMDH010000037.1:0-6294 GCA_031376195.1 Gemmobacter sp.
TTCAACGATGCGCCCAAGGCACTGATCGAAAAGGTCGAACAGGTGGCCCGGTTGATCCGGTCCAAAGGGGTCGGCATCTATTTCATCACGCAAAACCCGGCGGATGTGCCCGAAACCATTCTGGGGCAGTTGGGCAACCGCGTGCAGCACGCCCTGCGCGCCTTCACCGCCAATGATCAGAAAGATCTGCGCATGGCAGCACAAACCTACCGCGACAACCCCCGTTTCGCCACCGAAGACGCAATCCGCGACGTCGGCACGGGTGAGGCTGTCACCTCATTCCTTGAGGCGAAGGGCATTCCCGGCATTGTCGAACGCACCCTGATCCGCCCGCCATCGTCGCAACTCGGGCCGGTAGACGTCGCGGTGCGGCAGGCACTGGTGACGGCCTCGCCCCTGAAAGGGAAATACGACACACTGATCGACCGCGACAGCGCCTTTGAACGCCTGCGCGCCAAGTCCAACGCAGCAGCCACCGAAGCGGCGGCAGACCCGGAAAAAGACCGGGAGTTTCAATCCGGGCGACGCTATGACGGCGGCACCGCGCCGACGGCAAAACCCAAAGCCGCCAGCCGTTCCGACAGCGTCGGCGAGGCCTTCGCCAAAAGTTTCGCGCGCCAGCTTGGGTCGCGATCCGGTCAGGCGATCATCCGCGGCGTGCTCGGGTCGCTGTTCAAACGGCGATAGCGGCGGCTTCCCACCCAAAAACCCGAAACACATGCGCGTGATGCGGCCAAATGGGCGGATTGTTCATTCTATGACCCGATTCCGGTCAAACGGATGCCCCATTTGACTGCAACCTGAACGAAAGCCAAACGTCCCGGCCTAGGTTCAGGATCAACATGTCACTCACCGCTGCAGAACAATACGGCATCGAACTGCTGAACCGCGCCCGGCTGAACCCGATGGCCGAGTCGGCAAAATACAATGTGGGATTGAATCAGGGCATCCGGGATATTGATACGCAAACCGCTGGCGTGCAGAAATTATCAAGCACGCAAAAGCAGGCCTTGGCCCCCAATCAGGCCATAGATACCGCATCGACCAAACATGCTGCCTGGATGATCAGCACCGATAAATTCTCGCATACAGGCTATGGCGGTTCAGATGCCGGACAAAGGATGTCCAAAGCCGGTTACAAAGGGGTCTGGGGCGAAAACATCGCGTACCAGCCTTATGGCCGCAGCGTCGAAGAAACGATCAACATGCAGCATGCGTCGCTGATGAAGTCTGCCTACCACCGGGCCAACCTTTTGACCGGGTATTTTCAGGAAGTGGGCTATTCCCAGGTCATCGGCGGCTTTCGCGGCAGCAGCGGGTCGATGTTGACGCAGAACTTTGGTGTGCAGATTGAACCCAAACACGCCTTCATCACGGGCGTCGCCTATAACGACCGCAACGGAAATAACTTTTACAACATCGGCGAAGGCCAAGGCGGTATTCGTTTTGACAATGCCGACGGTCCGGATGCTGTCACCGCGTCCGCCGGGGGATACGCCGTCAAAGTAAGCCAGCAAAGCACCGTCACCATCAGCTTGGGCGACAACAGTGAATTCGGGTCGGTCACCATCCGGGTCAGCTTTACCAATGTGAAGCTTGATCTGGTGAATAAGGATACCTTGTTCATCGCAGGCAACGCCACATTGAACGGCGGGATTGACGATATTCGCCTGCTTGGAATCAACGGCAATTCGCTGGTCGGGGACGTTGCCAACAACCACATCTGGGGCAACGCGGGCAATAACGAACTGAATGGCAAGGCCGGTGCCGACAGTCTTTATGGCGGCAAGGGCAACGATACGCTGCTGGGTGGCATCGGTGATGACGTGCTCATTGGTTCGGATGGCCGGGATCAGCTGAACGGGGGGGCAGGCGCGGACAGTTTTGAATTCAAAGGAAATATCGGCGCGGATGTGATTACTGACTTCAGTAAGGCTGACGGCGACGTCATCGCCTTGGACGATGCGCTGTGGGGCGACCCCAACGTGGTTACCGTCCAAGACGTGATTGAAGTCTATGCCAAGATTGTAAACGGAATCGTCGTATTCGATTTCGATAACGGAAAGACCATCACCCTGACAGGCGTCACAACCCTTGATGGCTTGGCTGCCTACATCGAGATTATCTGAATCTGCCCGCTCGCTTCAACCCGCCTCCACGCGCCGCACAAAATCCAATCCGGGGCTGCCACGCCACCACCCCCTACAACGCCCGCAGCTTAAGCTTCGTCAGCCGGTTTTCTCGTTTCGCCGCCACCTCGAACCGGAACCCGTGAAAGCTGAACACTTGCCCCTCGTTCGGGATCATCTGCGCCTCGTGGATCACCAGACCCGCAATCGTGTTCGCCTCGTCATCAGGCAGGGCCCAGTCCATCGCCCGGTTCAAATCGCGGATCGTCATCGCACCGTCCACCACATATTCGCCCGCCGCATTCGGCCTCAGCGCGCCTTCCCTGCCCACCACATCAAACTCATCCGTAATCTCGCCCACGATTTCCTCAAGGATGTCTTCCAGCGTGATCAACCCCTGCAAGCCGCCGTATTCATCCACCACCATCGCGAAATGCGTCCGGCGTTTCAGGAACTGGCGCATCTGTTCATCCAGGGGCGTCGTTTCCGGCACGAAATAAGGCTTCATCGCGATTTTCACGATATCAAGCCCGGCCAACCCGCGCACCACCTGACCATCCCCATCCCCCACGTCCGTCCGCACAAGACGGTTCACCTCGCGCAGCAGGTCTTTGGCGTGAATCACCCCTAGGATATTTTCTTCATCCCCCCGGAAAATCGGCAGCCGCGAATGCGGCGAGGCAAGCGCCTGCGTCAGAATATCCTCCGGCGTACTGTCGGCATCGATCATCTCGATCTGACGGCGATGGCGCATCACCTCTTCCACCGTCCGCGCCGACAGATCGAGCGCACCCAGCAATCGGTCCCGCGCCTCTTTCTCCACCGCCCCTTCCGAATGGCCCAGCGCAATCGCGCCCGCGATGTCTTCGCGCAGGGCCAGAAACTTGCCCTCAGGGTCGGCCTTGACGCCAAACACCCGCAAGATCACGCGCAGGATTCTGGCCCGCCACATCGCCCCCGCCGCCGTGTGCGGCCCAAACACGAAAACGGCAACGCCGACAAGGCACAGACCGGCGGCTGCGGCAGTCCAGAAAAAGAGGGTGGTGGCAGGTGTTTGCATCGGGCCAATCGGAAAAAATGGGGCAGGGCGTCAATCGCCCGGCACGGGTTTGCGCGACAGCGGGTGATGATCCATCACCAGCGCCGTCAAGTGTTCATCCAGCACATGGGTGTAAATCTCGGTCGTGGAAAGATCCGCATGGCCCAGCAGCGTCTGGATCACCCGAAGGTCGGCCCCCCCGGCCAGAAGATGCGTCGCAAAGGCATGCCGCAGGGTGTGGGGTGTTACTTTCGTGGCATCGATCCCCGCGCGCAACGCGAAACTTTTCACCAGCAGATAGAAATGTTCCCGCGTCAGATGACCCCCCGCCCCGCGCCCGGGAAACAGATGGCGGGGCAGGGCTTTGCCCGCCAATCGCAGCAGGCCCCCGTCGGTATCCCAAACCGCAAGCCACGCCACCAGCGCCTCGCGCGCGGGCGGCGACAGCGGCACCAACCGTTCCTTGCCCCCCTTGCCCCGCACCAGTATCGCGCGGGGGTCGCCCCGAACGGCGGCCACGGGCAGTTCCACCAGTTCCGACACCCGCATCCCGCTGGCATACAGAAGTTCCATCAGACACCGGTTGCGCACCTGATCGCGCATGTCGCGCCCCGTCTCACAAGCGGCATCCAGCAGACGGTCCACTTCCGCCACGCTCAAAGTATGCGGTAGGCGCTTTGCGCTCCCGGGGCCCTTCATCCGCAGGGCGGGATTATCCCCGCGCCAGCCTTCCTCCACCGCGAACCGGAACAATTGCCGGATCGCCGACAACCGCCGCGCCCGGGTCGCCTTGGACAGACCCGCCGCGTCGCAGGCAATCAGATAGGACTCGACCGCCGCCCGGTCCGCCCGACCGAAATCCAGATCCTGACCCGTCAGCCACCCTGCGAAATCCGAAAGATCCCGCCCATAAGCCAGCAGCGTGTTGCGCGCCGCATCCGCCTGCGCCGATTGCGCCGCCAGAAATCCCGAAATCCAGCGGTCCGCCGCAGCACCGCGCGGGGCAGGGGCCGGTGTCATCCCCGCCGCTCCAGCACCATCAGCTCCAGCGCCGACCGCCGTGCCGCATCTTCCATCCCCAGTCGCCGCAGGATCGACAGGCCCACGCTCACCTCGTCCAGATCGCCCCGCGCCCCGCCCTCGATCAGGGCAATTGCGTGCAGCAGCGCCTCGCCCACCCGCTTCTGATCCAGCAGTGCCTTTGCCTCGGCCGACAATTCTGGCCGCACAAATGCACTTGCAATCGCCCGCCCCAGTTCGTCCTGGGCCGGAACGCTTCCCAACTTGCCGCGCGCCAGCCCGATCAGGAAGGCTTCCGTTGCCGTCGCAGGCGTCCGCCCTTGCGCTGCGCGTTCATACTGATCCGACAACAGCGCCACCCGAAACGCCAGTGCCCCCGCGTCACCCGGAAGATCAAGGCGGATCAGGTCTTTCGCAAACAGGCTGGCAAAGGGTGCTTCCAGTTCCGCCTCGGTCATTCGCGCCCAGACCAGCGGCAGGGTTTTTGCCACGACCTCGGCCTTGCCCGACTGCACCGCGTCATCAAAGTTCTGAAAGGCCGCCACCCGGTCCCACACCCCGCCGGATGCCGCCGGTTGCCGCTCCGTATACACGCCCAGCAGAATGTTCGGCGCAATCGCCCCCGC
Organism: Gemmobacter sp.; assembly: GCA_031376195.1. GTDB lineage: Bacteria > Pseudomonadota > Alphaproteobacteria > Rhodobacterales > Rhodobacteraceae > JANPIX01. The sequence continues at coordinate 4,815 of JANMDH010000037.1, forward strand.
CCGGGCCAGACGTTCCGCCGCCTCGATATGTGCCCGCCATCCTGCCCGCGGCCCAAGGTCCGCATGCGAAAACGCCACCGGTGATCCCATCGTCGGCAGCGGTTCCCCGATCGCTTCGTACATCCGCCAGATCAAGGGTGTCGGTTTGTCCGGGGCGGGCAGGGCCGCCTCGCCATCCGCCAGATCGGGGTCAAGAAACCGCGACAACAGCGCCTCTTCCGCAGGCGTGATCTGACCCAACGCTTCGCCCGTGCGCAGCGATAAGGCCGCCGCATTCCAATCCCCCGCCCGCGCAAGACAGAACACCCGCGCCGGAAATGTCGGTGCCAGATCGGGCACGGCCCGCATCTTTTCGCAGGCCTTGTCCTCGGACCCGAGCAGAAGCGCCACATCAAAACTGCGCCGGAACAGATCGGCAGTGCCGTCCCCCGCCAATCCCAGAAGGGCGGATGCCTGATCCAGCGCTCCCATATCCAAAAGCCGGTCAATCCGCGCCAGCAGCAGGGCGCCCTTTGCCCCCGCATCGGCCGGGGGTTCTGCCTCGGCCAGCAACAACGTCACCAAAAGTGCCTGCAACGACGGCAGGCCACCGCTGTCCGTTCGTGTAATCGCCTGCGCGATTTCCTTCGTCCGCCCCAGCCCCCAAAGATTGGCGGGCAACCCCGTTATCATCGGCGACAGCAATCCCAATGCGTCCGGCGATGCGGCCCCGATCACCGAAACGGAAACATCCGGCGGCACGCTGCCGACCGTGACATCCGGCTCGAACCTTTTGACATTCGGCAGAACCACCACTGTGCCGGGTGCCGCACTGACCGATTGCGACAGCCAGTCAATGGCGGAAAGCGGACCTTCGGCCCGTGATAAACCCGGCAAGACAAGCGTCACAAGACACGCAATTATCGCTTTTGCCGCGCGGTCAGTTGGCATCCAGTGTCACCGGTTGGATCACCTCGGTTAAGTCGGGTTCAAGATTGCCCAAATAGGCAAAGCCAACAAGGCCAATCAGGCCGACCAAAACCAGAAAAAGCAGCACCTTCAATAGTCGTCCCATGCCTGTTTGCCTGCTTTATGCCTGTTTGCTGTCCGGTTCGCCCTCTGGCGCCGATACAGAATTGATGCGTTTATATATGGCTTTTCCGGCAAGTTCACGCCATTCAAGGGAAAAGTTTGCACAAGCAGCGGCAGTTCGCCATGGGTGACAAAATGGGATATTCGGACCAGACCCCATGTATCAGTTGAATAAATCCGTGGTTTTGGTCGGAATGATGGGGGCAGGCAAAACCGCCGTGGGCACATCGCTTGCCCGCCTGCTGGGCGTGCCCTTCACCGATTCGGACGACGAGATTGTGAAGGCCGCCCAACGCCCCATCGCGGAAATCTTCGAACGCGACGGCGAGCCGTTCTTTCGCGCCCGCGAAACCGAAGTTCTGGCCCGGTTGGTGGCAGGCCCGCCTGGTATCTTGTCGACGGGGGGCGG
>JANMDH010000087.1:0-2232 GCA_031376195.1 Gemmobacter sp.
GCACGCGCGGGCGCGGGTGATCCGCATTGGGCGGGGACAAACGAAGCGCTTCACCGTCGAGACGGAGCGCGGCAATGTGCAGGCCGAATCCATTTTGGTGGCAACCTCGGGGTATACAGGCGCGGTCACAAAGAAACTACAAAAGCGCGTGATTCCAGTCGGCTCGTTCATCATCGCGACGGAAAAATTATCGGATGAAATGGCGCGCGAATTACTGCCGAATCAACGGATGGTTTTTGATTACAGACATTTCCTGAATTATTTTCGCCTGTGGGGCGGACGCATGATCTGACCCTGCATTACTTGCAGATCATCGTGCCGTCGCAGCCGTTGCTGATGGTGGGCATGATCGGCGGGGCGATCCTGCGCAGTCACGGGGATGCGCGGCGCGCGATGTGGGCGACGCTGGCGGGGGCGGGCGTGGCGGTGGTGCTGGACCCGATCCTGATCTTTGGTTTCGATCTGGATCTGACGGGGGCGGCGATTGCATCGGTCCTGTCACGGGTGGCGATTGCGGGGGTGGCCTTGCAGCCCATCCTGCGGTTTCACGGCGGCTTTGACCGGCCGTCCATGGCGGGCATCCGGGCCGATCTTGGCCCGACGTTGGCGATCGGACTGCCCGCCATTCTGACGCAGGTGGCGACGCCGGTGGGGCAGGCTTTTGTCACCCGCGCGATGGCGCACTAGGGCGAGGCGGCGGTGGCGGGCATGGCGATTGCGGGGCGTCTGACCCCCGTGGCCTTTGGGGTGATCTTTGCACTGTCCGGGGCGATTGGCCCGATCATCGGGCAGAATGCGGGGGCGGGGCGGATGGACCGCGTGCGCCGGGCGTTCATTGACAGCATCCTGTTCACGGCGGTGGTGATCGTGATCATTTCGATCGTGATGTTTCTTTTGCGCAGCCCGATTGCCGATCTGTTCAACGCGCAAGGCGTGACGCGCGATCTGGTCTATCTGTTCTGCGGGCCGCTGACCCTGCTGTTTTTCTTTAACGGGGCGATTTTCGTGTCAAACGCGGCGTGCAACAATCTGGGGGCACCGATCCAGTCCACCCTGGTGAACTGGGGCCGCAACACGCTGGGCACGATGCCGTTTGCGTTCTGGCTGGGTGGGCTTTACGGCGCGCCGGGGGTGCTGATCGGGCAGGCGGTTGGCGGGGTGCTGTTCGGGGCACTGGCCCTGTGGCTGGCGTTTCGGCTGATTGCGCGGACGACGCCGAAGGATGTGCCCGACACCCCGTCGCCGGGGGTTCCGCCAGTGGCGGCACAGGGCAATCCTGTCGCTTCCGACCCCGCATAGGTCGTATTCAAATCGCCCCTTGCCGATTTGAAAGCAGCGGGATAGCCTGACCGCGCAGGTTCGGGAGAATCTGGTTTGGCCAGTGCCGAAGGAGCAACCGCCCCGGTAAACTCTCAGGTGCAAGGGACCGTCCTGCAAACGGAAACTCTGGAGAGTGGCATGCAGATGCCCGCCGAAGGGATAACAATCTCAGGCGCCGATTTCGGCAAGGACAGAGGGGGCATCGTGAGGCAGGGGGAACCTTGTCTGGACGATGCCGTTGCACATCCGCATCGGCAGGAAACTGGGGGCGGGATGGCAGCGCAAGACGATACGGATTTGCTGAAACTGGGCTTGCACGATCTGCATGTGGCGGCGGGCGGGCGCATGGTGCCTTTTGCCGGGTATGAGATGCCGGTGCAATACGCGGGCGGCGTGATGGCCGAACACCTGCACACACGCGACGCGGCGGGGCTGTTTGATGTGTCGCATATGGGGCAGGTGCTGCTGCGCCCCAAGGGCGACCTTGGCGCCCTGATGCGGGCGTTCGAGGCGCTGATGCCGGTGGATGTGCTGGGGCTGGCCCCGGGGCGGCAACGGTATGGCCTGTTCACGAATGAACAGGGCGGCATTCTGGATGACCTTATGTTCACCAACCGGGGCGATCATCTGCTGGTGGTCGTGAACGCGGCCTGCAAGGTGGCGGATATCCAGCATATGCAGGCGCATCTGTCGGATGTGGCCACCGTGATCCCGGTGATGGACCGTGCCCTGCTGGCCCTGCAAGGGCCGGGGGCCGAGGCGGCGCTGGCCCCGCTGGTGCCGGGGGCGGTGGCGATGCGGTTCATGGATGCGGGCGTGCTGCCGTGGCAGGGGGTCGATCTGTGGATCAGCCGTTCGGGATACACAGGCGAAGACGGATATGAGATTTCGGTGCCCGACGCGCAGGCCGGG
>JANMDH010000094.1:0-8131 GCA_031376195.1 Gemmobacter sp.
ACCTCCACCAAACCAACTGGCACAGGCTCTCCGCCCCTACCGATCCAGCAGTTCCTGCAGCCGGGCCTGTTCGTCGCCTGTCAGGTCTGCCGCACCTTCACCCGCCCGCCCGCGCCGCCGGGTGTAGCTTACCGCCACCGCGCCGCCCAGCAGCAGCAACCCCGGCCCCGCCAGCCACAGGATCAGATTTGCCCCCCCGGTTGTCGGGTTCAGCAGCACATATTCGCCGTAGCGATCCACAATGAAGGCCACCGCCTGCGCATCCGTGTCCCCTGATGCGATCCGTTCGCGCAGCAACAGCCGCAGGTCGCGCGCGATGGTGGCATGGCTGTCGTCAATCGTTTCATTGCGGCAGATCAGGCAGCGCAGTTCCTTAGACAAATCCCGCGCCCGCGCCTCCAGCACCGGGTCCGCCAGCATCTCATCAGGTTCCACCGCGCCCGCCGGCCCCGCCAGCAGCAGCAGGAACAGCACTGCCCGCATCATTCCGCAGGCACCGCGCGGCCCACCCGTGCCGCCCCGGCGGCTACGCGGTAGCGGCGATCCGACAGGCTGAGCGCGCCCCCGAGCGCCATCATCAGTGCCCCGCCCCACAGCCAGGCGGCAAACGGTTCGACATAACTGCGCACCGACCAACCGCCCCCGGCCTGTTCATCCCCGATCACCAGATAGATGTCGCGAAACAGCCCGCCGTCAATTCCCGCCTCGGTCGTCGGCATCGCGGTCACCGGATAGAACCGCTTTTCCGGGAACAGGGTCGCCACGGCGGCCCCGCCCCGCGTCACCTGCATTTCGCCCATCGTGGTCCTGTAATTCGGCCCCGGCTGATCTTTTTTCACGTCAACCAGCGTCACCTCGTATCCGCCCAGCGGATAGGTTTCTCCCACCTGCACCACGCGAATATCTTCGATCTTCCACGCATTCATCGCGGCCACGCCGAACAGCGTCACCCCGAACCCCGCATGCGCCACCGACTTGCCCCAATCCGACCGGGGCAGGCGTGCCAACCGCGACAGGCGCGCGCCGATCGCACCCCGCCCCGTCCGCTGCCAGACATCCATAGCGGCGCCCAGCACCAGCCAAAGCCCCAGTGCAGCCCCGATCGGCCCCAGCCCTGACCGCCCCGTCTGCATCGCCCAGACCAGCGCCCCCAAGGCCACCGCCAGTATCAAGACGGGGATCAGCGCCCTTGCCGCCCGCCCGGCATCGCCCCGTTTCCACGGGATCATCGCGCCAAACGGCATCAGAACGGCCAGCCCCACCATGAAGGGCGTGAAGGCTGCATCGAAAAACGGCGCCCCCACGCTCAGCTTTCGTTCCCACAGCAGTTCCGCGATCAGTGGCCAGATCGTCCCGATGAACACCACGAAACAGGCAACCGCCAGCAGCAGGTTGTTGGCCACCAGCGCGCTTTCCCGGCTGACCATCCCGAACACGCCCTTCGCCTCCAACGCGCCGGCCCGCGCCGCAAACAGCGTCAGCGATCCCCCGATGAAAAGGCCAAGGATCATCAGGATGAACACGCCGCGTTCCGGGTCATTGGCAAAGGCATGCACGCTTGTGAGCACGCCGGACCGAACGATGAAGGTCCCGATCAGCGAAAAGCCGAAGGCGAGGATCGCCAGCAGAACCGTCCAGGCCTTCAGGCTTTCGCGTTTTTCCACGACGATGGCTGAATGCATCAGGGCCGCCGCGATCAGCCAGGGCATGAACGACGCATTTTCCACCGGATCCCAGAACCAGAACCCGCCCCAGCCAAGCTCGTAATAGGCCCACCAAGACCCAAGTGCGATCCCGATGGTTAGGAATATCCAGGCGGTCACCGTCCATGGCCGGACCCAGCGGCCCCAGGCGGCATCAACGCGGCCTTCGATCAGGGCCGCGACGGCGAAACTGAAGGCCATCGAAAGGCCGACATAGCCAAGATAAAGGAACGGCGGATGAAAGGCCAAACCAGGGTCCTGCAGCAGGGGATTGAGGTCTTCGCCATTGAAGGGCGGCGTCTCCAGCCGCAGAAAAGGGTTGGAGGTCAGCAGCAGGAACAACAGAAACGCCACACCGATAGAGGCCTGCACCGCCAGAACCCGCGCGCGTAAGGCCGGGGGCAGATTGCCGCCAAACAGCGCCACGGCAGCCCCGTAAATGGCCAGGATCAGCACCCACAGCAGCATCGAGCCTTCATGATTGCCCCAGACGCCCGCCACTTTGTACAGCATCGGCTTGGCGGTATGCGAATTCAGCACCACAAGACGCAGAGAAAAATCCGATGTGACAAAGGCATAGGTCAGGGCGGCAAAGGAAAACCCGATCAGCAGCATCTGCGCGATTGCCGCCGGTTCGGCCACCGCCATCCACCCCGCCCAGCGCCGCTGCGCGCCGATCATCGGCACGATCATCTGAATCGTGGCGACGGCAAGGGCGAGTATCAGCGCGAAATGTCCAAGTTCCGTGATCATGGGCGACCTTTCGATTTTCAACGTAGCATAGTGAAAGCGTCCCCGTCCCGAAAGGGGGCACGGGGTCACAGTCTGGCGAGGGGGGCGGAGGCCGTGCCACATGACCATCTGCATTTCCCCGGCCCCCGAGGAAGGGATCAGAGGCGAGTTTCGTCAGCAGAAACGTCTGGAACGCCCTAACGCCGCCCGGCCTTGCGCGTGCTCAGCAGCAGGTTCGTCTCGCTCGTCATCACGCCTTCGATGTTGCGGATGCGAAAGATCACCTCGTCCAGTTCCTGCAACGTGTCCGCCCCCAGTTCCGCGATCAGATCCCACTTTCCGTTCGTGGAATGCACCGCCTGCACCGCTGGTATACCCGTCAGCCGCGCCATGATGCGTTCCGCCCCGCGCCCCTCGATCCCGATCAGCATCAGGCCCCGCACCGGTTGCGCCGTCACATCGCCGCGCGTCAGCACGGTAAACCCCGCAATTTCGCCCCGCGCTGTCAACCGCTCCATCCGGGCGCGCACTGTCGCGCGGCTCAGGTCAAGGCGTTCTGCAAGGTCTGAAAGCGCCGCCCGTCCATCGCGGCGCAATTCGGCGATCAGGCGTTGGTCAATCTCGTCCATAATGGCGATCATCCTTGGCGTTTCGGGCAATCGGCCCCTCGGAATGATTGTATTGCGGCTGGGAACTGCCGCAAGATGGAAACACCCTACGCGAAATGAAGTCAGGAGTCTGCCATGCCAAAATGCATTCTGATCGGGGCCCCGATTGACACAGGCCAACGCCGTGCAGGCTGCATGATGGGGCCTGCGGCGTATCGTGTGGCGGGACTTGCGCAGGCGATCCGCGATCTGGGGCACGGGGTCGAAGATTGGGGCGATGCGACGCTGCCAAACCTGCGCGCGGTGACCAGCCCCAACCCCGCCGTCCATTCCCTGTCCGAAACAGTTGGCTGGACCGAGGTGCTGATGGACCGGGTCGATGATGCCCTGTCGGACGGCGGCTTTCCCATTCTGCTGGGCGGCGATCATTCACTGGCGCTCGGCTCCGTCGCGGGTGCTGCCGCCTTTGCCGCGCGGCAGGGGCGGCCGCTTTTCCTATTATGGCTCGACGCCCATTCCGACTTTCACACCCCCCTGACGACGCAAAGCGGGAACCTGCATGGCACCCCCGTCGCCTATATCGCCGGACGCGAGGGGTTCGAGCCCTTCCCCCCGTTCCCCGCCCCTATCCCCGCCGACCGTATCTGCCTGTATGGCATCCGGTCCGTCGATGCCGCCGAACATGCCGCCTTGCTGAAGCACGACCTTGCGATCAACGACATGCGCGTCCTCGATGAACACGGCGTTGTCGCACCGCTGCGCAGCTTTCTGACGCAGGTCCGCGATGCGGGGGGCATGCTGCATGTGTCGCTTGACGTGGATTTCCTCGACCCCTCTATCGCCCCCGCCGTCGGCACTACTGTGCCGGGCGGCACCACCTTCCGCGAGGCGCATCTGGTGATGGAACGGCTGCACGAATCCGGCCTTGTAACGTCGCTTGATCTTGTCGAACTCAACCCGTTCCTTGATGAACGCGGGCGCACGGCGCGGCTGATGGTCGATCTGGTGGGTTCGCTGATGGGCAAAAAGGTCTTTGACCGACCCACGCGGGGGCATTGACATGACGCCCCCGTCCAAGCAGGCTATGGTGCCTTTTGTCAGCGTCGCCAACATGATGCGGCTGGTGCATCACCTTGGCGTCGAACGCGTGATGGTGGATCTGGCGGCCGAGATCGAGGCCGATTTTCGCCGCTGGCCGCTGTTTGACAAGACGCCCCGGGTTGCATCGCATTCCGATGTGGGGGTGATTGAATTGATGCCCACGTCGGACGGGGAAACCTACGGCTTCAAATACGTGAACGGGCATCCGTCAAATACCAAGGACGGTTTGCAAACAGTAACCGCCTTTGGCCTGCTGGCGGATGTGGCGACGGGCTATCCGGTGCTTTTGTCGGAAATGACGATCCTGACCGCGCTGCGCACGGCGGCGACGAGTGCGATGGCCGCGAAATGGCTGATGCCTGCCGGGGCGCGGGTGATGGCGATCATTGGCAATGGCGCGCAGGCCGAATTCCAGGCGCTCGCCTTCAAAGCAATCTGCGGAATCACCGAAATACGCCTTTACGACATCGACGCCGCCGCCACCGCGAAATGCGCGGGCAATCTGCGGGGTTGGGGGCTGACTGTCGCCTCCTGCAAAACGGCGGAAGAGGCGATCCTTGGCGCGCAGGTGATCACCACTGTGACGGCGGACAAACAGTATGCCACGATCCTGACTGACAATATGGTCGGTGCCGGCGTCCACATCAACGCGGTGGGCGGCGATTGCCCCGGCAAGACCGAACTGCACCGTGATATTTTGCTGCGCTCCCGCATCTTCGTGGAATACCCGCCGCAGACGCGGGTGGAAGGTGAGATTCAACAACTGGACCCGGATTATCCGGTGACCGAACTGTGGCAGGTGATCACGGGCGAGGCGATGGGCCGGACGGATGCCGCACAGGTGACGCTGTTCGACAGCGTCGGCTTCGCGGTCGAGGATTTCAGCGCCCTGCGCTATGTCCACGCAGCGGTCAAAGGCACGGATTTTGCCGACATGCTCGATATGATCGCCGACCCGGATGACCCGCGGGATCTGTTCGGAATGCTGATGCGGGCGGGATAGGGAGTCGCAGGCGGCGCGCCCGCACGTTCGCTACCTTTTTCCGCCCGCCCTGAAACTTTTCTGCGCCCGTGTCCGTATCCGAAACAGGGCAGGTCGCGGGCAGTTCAGAAAAACCGCAAACCGGCCAAAGGTTCAACATTGCGGGGATGAAGATGATCGGCACTCTTTCCATGTATGCGCTTGTCGCGCTCGGTTATTCGCAGGTCAACATGGCGGCGGCGGTCATACCCTTTGCGCTTCTGAACGCGGCCGTCGGTCTGCCCCGGCCTGCACCCGTCGAAGGGGCCGAACCCGCACCCTGCACCTATGCCGGATTTAACCGCGCGCTGCCCCTGCAGATGGTCTATACCAGCATCGGCTATCTGTTGGGTTTTGGCGCGGCGGCGCTGCTGTAGCCTGGAACGGGTGCGCCCCTTCAGAACGCCGCAACCCCCGCCACATCCGTCAACGCAAAACCTGCACCCGCGCACAGCAGCGGCCACCCCCCCGCCTTGGCCACCGCATAGCTCATGCAACCCCCGAAGTTCAGGCCCGCTAGGTGGCGGCCCTTGCCGTAGGTCATGAAGGCATCTCGTGCGATTGCGCCGTGGGCTTGGGTAAAAGGGTCAATCTGCATGCCTCGTGTCGCAATGAATTCATCCAGCCATTTCAGTCCGATTTCGCCAGCGCGACCGCTGAGAACCATGCAGCATTCCAGATAAGCCGGGGCTGGCAGTATGTTATCGTCAGCCCCGATGACTGCAATCATGCAGCTGTCACGGTCGGGTTCGTTCAGGAAAATGGAGACAAGGCTGACGTATCGATGACGATCACGTCGGCAACCCGTTTTCATCATATCCTAGAATTTCCTCCGCTGTACGATTGTCTAATATCTGCAATTTCTGAAACTCCGCGACAATTGCCTCCAACCGCCTCTGCCGTTCGGCCAGCGTCGCTTTCCGGTCGGCGGCTGCATGCGCTAGTTCCGCTTCTACCGCCTGCCGCACGGCTTCGGTCATGCTGACCCCACGCCTCGCCGCAAGGTCTCGGATCATCGCTACGACTGCGTCGTTCTTGATGGAGAGGCCCATTGGAGACTTTCTTGAGTGACCACGTTTATGGACGTATAGCACATTATAGATGGATCAATCGATATAGAATGCGTGTGCAGAATGCTGGTGTCCTGCATCATTGGTCTTGGCTTGGATGTCAGTGAGGATAAACGAAAATTTATGGTGCTGTGAGAGAGGATTGAACTCTCGACCTCACCCTTACCAAGGGTGTGCTCTACCACTGAGCTACCACAGCGCCGGGGCGGGCCGAAGCTGCCGCCATCGGGGCGCGTGTTAGACGCAAAGCGGGGGCCGCGCAAGTGCATTCTGGGGCCGCTGCCACGTCCAATCTGGACCCCCGCCCCCCCCTGCGCTAAGGAAGGGGATGAGCAGCACCCCCGATCAAGACGGCATCAAGCCAGCACAGCCCGCAGGCGGGAAAGAGACTGCGAAACGGGTGCGCGAAAACCGCCGCAAGGTGGCCCTGAAGGCCAACATGGCGCGGCGCAAGGCACAGGCAAAGGCCAAGGCGGCGGATACGACCGCACCGGGCAAAGAAACGGAATAGGGCAGAACAGATGGACCAGATCATTGTGCGGGGCGGCGGGGCCCTGAAGGGCGAAATACCGATTGCAGGGGCCAAGAACGCCTGCCTGACCCTGATGCCCGCCACCCTGCTGACCGACGCCCCCCTAACCCTGACCAACGCGCCCCGCCTGTCAGACATCGCGACCATGACGCAGTTGCTCGGCTCTTTGGGGGCCGAGGTGGCCAGCCTGCAGGGCGGGCAGGTGCTGGCCTTGTCGAGCCACGCAATCACCAATCATACGGCAGATTATGACATCGTGCGCAAGATGCGCGCGTCGATCCTTGTCCTTGGGCCGATGCTGGCGCGGGATGGGCATGCGATCGTTTCGCTTCCCGGCGGCTGTGCCATCGGCGCGCGGCCTGTCGATCTGCACCTGAAGGCGCTGGAGGCGATGGGGGCGGTGCTGGACCTGCGCGATGGATATGTGCATGCCAAGGCCCCGGCGGGGGGCCTGAAAGGGGCAGTCATCGACTTCCCGATTGTGTCGGTCGGAGCCACGGAAAATGCGCTGATGGCGGCGACTTTGGCGCGCGGGACGACCGTGCTGAAAAATGCCGCGCGCGAGCCGGAGATCGTGGATCTGGCGCAATGCCTGCGCCGGATGGGCGCGCAGATCGACGGCGAAGGCACCAGCACGATCACCATTCAGGGCGTACAGTCCCTTGGCGGGGCAACGCATCCGGTGGTGGCGGACCGGATCGAACTGGGCACCTACATGCTTGCCCCGGCGATCTGCGGGGGCGAGGTGGAACTTCTGGGCGGTCGGATCGATCTGGTCGGGGCATTCTGTGAAAAGCTGGATGCGGCGGGCGTATCGGTCGCGGAAACGGCGCGGGGGTTGAAAGTGTCGCGCAAGAACGGGCGGGTGCGGGCGGTGGATGTGGTGACCGAACCCTTCCCCGGCTTTCCGACCGACCTGCAGGCACAGATGATGGCCCTGCTGTGCACGGCAGACGGCACGTCAGTGCTGGAGGAACGGATTTTCGAGAACCGTTTCATGCACGCGCCCGAACTGATCCGGATGGGGGCAAAGATCGACGTGCATGGCGGGCACGCGACGGTCACGGGCGTGCAACGCCTGAAGGGTGCCCCGGTGATGGCCACGGACCTGCGGGCATCGGTCAGCCTGATCCTCGCCGGTCTGGCGGCCGAAGGCGAAACCGTGGTCAGCCGGGTCTATCATCTGGACCGGGGCTATGAACATGTGGAACAAAAGTTGTCCGCCTGCGGCGCGCAGATTGAAAGGGTCCGGGCCTGATGGCAGATGCACGATTTGAAGACGGGGACGAAGTTCCACTGAACCTGATGGCGCAGGATGCGGATGATCTGAAGATCATCTCGACACTGGCACAGGATGCCGTGTT
>JANMDH010000119.1:0-6147 GCA_031376195.1 Gemmobacter sp.
TTCTCAACATTCCACTGCCGCAAAATGCCCAAGCCGCCGGTTTCTACGCCGTCGCCTACACTGTCGGCGCGGGGGTTGAGGGGATCACCCCCGGCACCACGATCATCTCCTATTGCGGCACTGACGGCCTGACGCTCGGCACCGATCCCGTCTCGGGCGGCGGCGACATCCTGAACGGCTGGCTCGCCGGGGCGGGCCTGCCGACCAGCCAGACCGACCTCGCCATCCAGTTCTACGAATCCGCGACGGGCCAGACGGTCTGGCAGACTGCCGCGAACACCACTGTCACAGGGCATTCGCTCGGCGGCCGCCTCGCAGGCCTTCAGGCGCGGCTGTTCGGGAATGAGGCCATCGCCGCATGAACCACCGCGCCGTCCTTACCCTTGCGGCGCTGCTCGCCTGACCCGGCTGCCTGCCCGAACGCCATGCTTGGCATCAGAAACTGAACCCGGTCGTGAATATTCTCGTCGAGGGCCACCCCGTCATGCGCCCGCCCCTGTTGTCGCCTGAACGTACGTACGTAAAGAAGACGTCCGGAAGACGCTGGGAAGACGTGAAAAATCCCGGCTTTCCAACCCCTTGCACCGCATCCGCCCGGCGGGGCGAACCGCCGGTTTGCGGACGCTGCTGCGATGGTGGGTGAAAGTGGTGGCGAGGGGGGGACTCGAACCCCCGACCCCGCGATTATGAGTCGCGTGCTCTAACCAGCTGAGCTACCTAGCCACTGACGGCGGGGAATAGGCAGGGCCGCCGGGGGCGTCAAGCGGATTCTGTCGGCAGATGCGCCACGCGCGGGCGGCCTGTGGCCGTCACGGTGACCGTGGCCTCGATGAACATCGCCGTGCCCTCCACCTCCGCCTCGCGCACATCCCGCACCACGCTCAGCACAATCGCATCCGCCCCCGCCCTTGTCGCACGGTCGCTGGCATCCTTGCGCAGCGCGGTTTCCATGGCGTCCAGCGCGGCATCCCGGCTGCTAAAAACCTGTAATCCATGGGAAAAATGCGCCACGAACCGCCCCGCCCCCGCACTTGAGACAAGCCCGCTTGCCCGCTGGCTCACCTGCCCGACCACCGCCCCGATCGCATTTGCAACCCCTGCATGTTCGGGCAGGATCATCTCGCACCCCAGCCGCGTCCCCACAGCGCCATAGTAACTTGCGGCCGATGCCCCCAGCCCGATCACCGGCACCGCCAGCCGCGCCGTCAGGGCCACCACACCCCGGTGCCCCCCCAGCCCCGCCTTGGTCAGCGGATGCCGCGCCAGCATCGCCGCATCCTGCCCGGCAAAGGCGGGGTCTTCGCCGAACGCCGCCTCCAGCAGGCAATCCACCGTCTGCGCCGTCAGCCGGTCGATGATCGCCTGCGCCAGAACCGCCGGATCGCTTGCAAAGCGGTCCCCCCGCCCATTCCGCCTCCGCCCCAAAAGGCGCATCGCCTTTTCCGCCGCCACCCCATCCCAGACGTCCAGCCGCCCCAGAACATGGCTCGCATCCGACGGCGTGACCCCTGCCACCATCACCAGCCCCCGCGCCGCCAACCGGTCCATCGCCGCCACTTCCAACCGGCTGCCGATGGGCTGCGAAAACGGCATCGGCCCCGTGATCCGCCCCAGCAGCGCCGCCTCACGCTCGCTCAGCCCCCCCGTCTGCCCCCCCATCGGCACGACGAACCGCCCGTCAAACTCCCCCACCGCCTCCACACTCAGCGCCCGGTCCAGCGCCGCATGCACCATCGCCCCCGCCTCCACCGCCAACAGTGACACCGGGATCAACCGGCGCGGCCCCAGCCGCATCCCGCCGTCCAGCCCTTCGGTGATCAGGTGCACCTCGCTGTCCCCGCCCAGTCCCGTCGTGCGCATCGCCACCGCCTCGACCATCGTGCGGAACCCGCCGACCCGCGCGCCCTGCGGATCAATCTCCGGCAAACCGCCCCGCAGCAGCGCCACGTCCGTTGTCGTCCCCCCGATGTCGCTGACCAGCGCATCGCTTGCCCCGGTCAGCCACCGCGCCCCCACAATGCTCGCCGCCGGGCCGGACAGGATCGTTTCAATCGGGCGCTCCCGCACCATCGCGGCGGAAATCAGCGCCCCATCCCCCCGCACTACCATCAGCGGTGCCGCGATCCCCACCTTGACCAGATGACTTTCGCAGGCCGAAACCAGCCGGTCGATCATCCCGATCAGCCGCGCATTCAACACCGCCGTCAGCGCCCGTTTCGGCCCGTTCAGCGCCGCACTCAATTCATGCGAACAGGTCACGGGCCGTCCCGTCACCCGGCGCAGAATATCGCGTGCAGCCACCTCATGCGCCGGGTTCCGCGTGCCAAAACGGCTCGCCACTGCAAACCCCACCACATCGGGGCCCAGCCGCGCCGCAGCGGCCTCCAGGGCGGCAACGTCCAGCGCCGCAAATTCCGTTCCGGCATGGGTATGCCCGCCCGCAAGATGCACCACCGGGTCGCGCCCCAGCGCCTCGATCAGCCCCCCCCGTTCCAGATCGCCCGCATCGAACCCGATAAAGATCAGCGCCACACGCCCGCCCTGCCCCTCCACCAGCGCATTGGTGGCAAGCGTCGTGGACAGCGACACCATCGCCACCTGCCCCGCCGGAATGCCCGCCCCCACCAGTGCCTCATCCACCGCCCCGCCAATCCCGATCGACAGATCGCCCCGTGTGGTCAGGGATTTCGCCGATCCGATGACGCGGTTAGCCTCCACATCCAGAATGACCGCGTCGGTATAGGTTCCGCCCGTATCGACACCCAGAAAATACACCATACGCCCGCCGCCCCGCCTGTTTGCGCCAGTCATATCCTATGGCGGCGGCAGGGAAAGCCCCTGTCGTCTGCGCGCCGCCGTGGTAAGGCGGGACAAATCCCAGGAGCCGCCATGCAATCCGCCCCCCTTCCCCTGACCCAAGACCTCTGCCTGATCGGCGGCGGGCATACCCACGCCCTGATCCTGCGCATGTGGGGGATGAACCCTTTGCCCGGCGCGCGGCTGACCCTGATCAATCCCGCCCCGGTGGCCCCCTATACCGGCATGCTGCCCGGCTTTGTCGCGGGTCATTACGCGCGCGATCAGATGATGATCGACCTCGTTCCCCTCGCGCGCTTTGCCGGGGCGCGGCTGATCCTTGACCAAGTGACCGGCATTGATCCGGTGGCGCGTCAGGCGCATCTCGCAGGCCGGGGGCCGGTCGGGTTCGACGTCGCCTCGGTGAACGTCGGCATCACTTCGGATCTCCCCGGCCTCCCCGGCTTTGCCGAACACGGACAGGCTGCCAAGCCCCTCGGTGGCTTTGCGGCGGATTGGGCGGCCTTCGTCGCACGCGGTCTGGCGCAGCCGAACGTTGTCGTGATCGGCGGCGGGGTCGCGGGCGTTGAACTGGCCATGGCCGCGTCGCATCGGTTGGGCACATCAGCGCGGGTAACAGTGGTGGAACAGGGGTCGCTGATCCTGCCCCTGCTCGGGCCAAAGGCGCGGGCAGGGCTGACCGCCGCATTGGCCGGGTTCGGGATCCAGGTGATAACCGGTGTGCGCCCCGTGCTGCTGGATGCCGGGGCCGTGCATCTGTCCGATGGGCAGGTCATCGCGTCGGATTTCACCCTGTCCGCCGCAGGTGCCCGCGCACCCGGCTGGCTCGCGCTATCAGGCCTCGATGTCACCGACGGCTTCCTGAACGTCGGCCCCACCCTGCAGACCAGCGACCCCGCCATCTTTGCCGCAGGCGACTGCGCCCACCTGACCGCCAGCCCCCGCCCCAAGGCAGGCGTCTTTGCCGTGCGCGAAGCCCCCATATTGCTGGAAAACCTCAAGGTTGCCCTCGCCGGGCGCGGGCAGATGCGCCCCTACAAACCACAGCGCGATTATCTGAAACTCATCTCCATGGGCGGCCAGACCGCCTTGGCCGAAAAATCCGGCCTCACCCTGCAAGGCCCCCGCATGTGGGCGTGGAAAGACGCGATCGACACCAAATTCATGCGCAAACTTTCCGACCTGCCCGCGATGCCGCTCCCCACCCTGCCCGCCCTCGCGGCCAAAGGTCTGGCTCAGGCTGTCGGCACCAAACCCCCCTGCGCCGGCTGCGGGGCCAAGGTCGGTCCCGGTGGCCTCGCCACCGCCTTGGCCGGACTTGCAGCCCCCCTCCGCCCCGATGTCCTCTCCGGTCCCGGCGACGATGCCGCCATCCTCCGCTTTGGCGATGGCCTTCAGGTCATCACCACCGACCACCTGCGCACCGTTACCGAAGACCCCGGCCTCATGGCCCGCATAGCCGCCGTCCACGCCCTTGGCGACATCTGGGCCATGGGGGCCGCCCCCCAGGGGGCCCTCGCCCAGATCATCCTCCCCCGCCTCTCGCCCGAGCTGCAGGCCCGCACCCTGGCCGAGATCATGTCCGCCGCCGCCGCAGTTTTCCGCGCTGCCGGGGCCGACATCATTGGCGGCCACACCAGCGTCGGGGCCGAACTCACCATCGGCTTTGCCCTTACCGGCCTTGCCACCCGCGTCACCCCGAAATCCGCAGCCCTGCCCGGCGACGCCCTGATCCTCACCAAACCCCTCGGTACCGGCACCATCCTTGCCGCCGAAATGTCCCGCACCCGCCTGCCCGGCCTTCTTGTGGGCGAGGCTCTCGCCGCCGCCCACGCCAGCATGATCCGCCCCATGTCCGCCGATGCCGCCCTGCTCGCCCCCCACGCCCATGCCATTACCGATGTCACCGGCTTCGGGCTTGCGGGTCACCTTCTCGAAATCCTCCACGCTTCAAACTGCGCCGCCACCCTCTCCCTCAGCGCCCTCCCCCTTCTGCCCTATGCCGAGGCTCTCGCCGCCCATGGCATCGCCTCCACCCTCGCCCCTCAGAACCGCCTTGTCGCTGCCGCGCAGATGACCCCCTCCGACGCCCCGCGCACCGCACTCCTTTTCGATCCCCAGACTTGTGGTGGCCTCCTCGCCGCCGTGCCTCCGGATCAGGCACGGTCGCTTCTACAATCCCTCAACGATCAGGGCATCCCCGCCGCCCTTATCGGTACCCTCACCCCCGGGATCCCCCGCATCACCCTAACCGACTGACCGCCTCTGCCACCCGCAATGCCAGCGCATCCAGCCCCGCCTCATCCAGCCGATCCGCCCCAATCTCCACCACCGCGGCCCCCATCCGCCCCCGGTGCTTTTCATATCGCGGGTCGTAATGCCCCGCCATCAGACCCTCTGCTAGTTCCCGGAAATCCCCCGCCCCGGCCATGCCCAGCCAGCCCCCGATCACCTCCCCCGAATGCGATCCCCGCAGCCGCTCGATGATCCCCTGCAATCGCCCCGCATCCGCCGTCAGATCCCCGTACGCCCGCACCAGATACTCTCCCCGCGCCGCCACCGACGCCAAGATCGCAAGACGCGGCGCCTCCACCATTGCCCGCCACAGCCGCGCCGGCACCCGGCATTCCCCCACCTTGCTGCTCTCCGCCTCGACCACTACCGGCCGCCCCGGATCGAGTCCCGCCAGCGCCATCGCCAACCGCCCCTCGAACGCCTTTTGGCTCGGCTGTCCCCCCGGCATTGCCCCGAACAGCGATCCCCGATGCCCCGCCAGCCCCTCCAGATCGATCACCTGCACCCCAAGCCCCCTCAGCCGCAGCAGAACATCCGTCTTCCCCGAACCCGTATTCCCGTCCAGCACCACAACCGGGGCCGGCACCGCAGCTTCCAGCGCCTTCACCACCAACGCCCGCCACGCCTTGTAGCCCCCCGCCACCAGCTCCACCCGCCAGCCCACCTGCGCCAATATCGTCGCAAACGACCCCGACCTTTGCCCGCCACGCCAGCAATAGACGAGCGGCCGCCACCCGCCCCCCTTGTCCGCCAAAGCCCCCTCCAGATGCTCCGCCGCATTCCGCGCCACCAACGCCCCCCCCACCTTCCGCGCCGTGAAGGCACTCACCTGTTTGTAGATCGTCCCCACCTCGGCCCGCTCCGCATCCGACAGCACCGGTAGGCTGATCGCCCCCGGCAGATGATCCTCGGCATATTCCGCAGGTGACCGCACATCGATGATGTCATCGAAGTTAAGCGCTGCAAGGTCGGTGAGGGAGGTGAGGGTGATTGCCATGCGGACGGGTGTAGCAGGGGGGCAGGGGCGGGGGGAAG
>JANMDH010000137.1:0-1872 GCA_031376195.1 Gemmobacter sp.
GGAAACGATTGACCGCGCGCAAGCGAATATCGAGAAATTGTCGGGCAATGTGCTGAACCTGCAGGACATCCTGTCGAACAAGCAGACGCGCGGGGCGTTTGGCGAGATTCAGCTGCATGACATCGTGCAAAAGGCGCTGCCGAAAGATGCCTACACGATGCAGGCGGTGCTATCGAATGGAAAACGGGCGGATTGCCTGATCCATTTGCCGAACCCGCCGGGGCCGATTGTGATCGACAGCAAATTCCCGCTGGAAGCGTATGAGGCGCTGCGCCGGGCGGAAACGCCGATGGCGGTGCAAGAGGCGGGGCGGCAGATGCGGACATCCGTCAAGGCGCATATCAAGGCGATTTCGGAAAAGTATATTCTGGAAGGGGAAACTGCAGACGGCGCGTTGATGTTCCTGCCATCCGAGGCGGTCTATGCGGAACTGCACGCGAATTTCCCGGAACTGGTGCGGGATGGGTTCGCGGCCAAGGTCTGGATCGTGTCGCCGACCACCTGCATGGCGACGCTGCATACGATGCGGGCGGTGTTGAAAGACGCGCGGATGCGCGAACAGGCGGGGGCGATCCGGGCGACGTTGCGGTTGCTGCACCGGGATGTGGAACTGGTGGTGGAACGGGTGGACAAATTGAACACCCATTTCAATCAGGCGCGGGGCGATCTGGAAAGTCTGGGCACGGCGGCGGAACGGGCGGGCAAGCGGGCGGCGCGGCTGGACAATTTCGACTTCGAGGAACTGGAGGCGGCCCCGCCGACGCCCCTGATCGCGCCCGACGCTGCGGAATGATCCGGCATCTGACCCTGGCGGATTATGTGACCATGCCTTGGGCGAATGGACGGGGGCAGACGGTGCAGATGCTGCGCCTGGATGCGGCGGATGGCAGTCTGCTGTTGCGACTGTCGATGGCGAGCCTGGTGGAGGATGGGCCGTTTTCGATCTTTCCGGGGGTCGAGCGGAACCTGACGGTGATTTCGGGGCCGGGGTTTGATCTGGGGGGGGATGTGGCCTTGCGGGCCGATCCGATGATCCCGGTGGCGTTTCCGGGGGATGTGGCGGTTGAGGCGGTGGGGGTGACCGGGCCGTCAGAGGATTTCAACGTGATGACGTCGCGCGGGTTGCGGGTGCCTGATGTGCGGGTGGTATCTGATTGCGAAGTGATGCCGCCAAAGGGCGGTGTGTTGTGCCTGTTTGCATGGGGCGAGGCGCAGGCAAACGGGTTGGCACTGCGGCGGCATGATCTGTGGATCACGAATGAAGCGACCCGCCTTTTGGGCGGACCTTTAATTGTGGTGTCCGTGGTGGGTCTAAAATTTTTCGACGAAAAATTTTAGACTACGCGGGTCAGATCCGAAAGAAAGGCTGCAGCATGCGTGGCAGAAAGGCGTTGAACCGTAGCGGTGCGTCGGTTGCGGCAAGGCAGATGCAATCGACCCCCGCCTCGGCCACGGGTTTGTGGTTCAGATCTGCGGTTGCCACTTCGACATCGCCCGGACCAAAACGGTCGGTTGCATCGCGGAAAGCACCTTGCAGAACCAGCGTCAGTTCCATCCCACGGTGCCCGTGATCGGGCACGGCCTGCCCTGCGGGTATGTGCAGAAGGCGGACGGTGGCCCCTTTGCCGGTGGGCAGGATGGCTTGCCGGACGCTCATGCCGATGGAGCGCCATTTCACCGCCGACAGATCGCCGCCGATGTAATCCAGCAAAGGGGCTGGCAGGGTGGAGGAGATGGCAGCCTTTCGGGGCATCGGGGACATGGCCGCGATACGTGACATCGTTTGTTCAAGGCTTTCTGCGGCCATGGACACGGTGGTGTCATCGTCCAGCAGGGCACCACCGATCATGTCGAAGCTATCGGCATGGGCGC
>JANMDH010000177.1:0-5244 GCA_031376195.1 Gemmobacter sp.
GTTTGCGGGCCGCCAGGTCCGATCCGCACGGCGCGGGGCACTTCGAGGGCGGACAGAACCGCCGCTGCAGACCGGGCCAGTGCACGGGTGCGGTGGTCGAGATAGCGCCCGGCGAGCAGAAAGAAGGTCAGGGTGACGGCGGCATCGAACCAGGCATAGGGGCCGTCCTGCAGTGTTTCGGAAACCGAAATCGCGGTGGCGAGCAGGATGGCGAGCGAAATCGGCACGTCCATGCCCAACCGCCCGGCGCGCAGCGAGGCCCATGCGCTGCGAAAGAAGGGCTGGCCGGAAAAGGCGACAGCGGGCAGGGCGATGGCTGCGGAAATCCAGTGGAACAGGATGCGCGCGCCGTCGCCAGCCCCTGACCAGACGGCGACCGACAGCAGCATGACGTTCATCATGGCGAACCCGGCGACGGCCAGCCGCATCAGCAGATCGCGCCCCTGTCTGTCGATTGCGATGGAGGAGAGGGCGGTGGCGTCGAGTTCATGTGCCTCATGCCCGAGGCGGGCGAGGGCGGTGACCAGCATGTCGGCGCTGATCCCCGGCAGGGCCGTCACGCTGGCGCGTTTCAGGGTCAGGTTGACGCGGGCGGATTGCACCCCGGGCAGGGTGATCAGCCCGGCCTCGATCACCCCGATGCAGGCGGCGCAGTGCACATTTGGCAGTGACAGGATCAGCCGGGCGGATTCGTGTGGCGCGCGGGCGGCGGTTGCCAGCGCCAAAGGGGCCGCATCGCAGGCCGGGCAGGCAGAGATCGTCATGCGGACACCGGAGCTGCCTTTACTGCGATCCAGGCGTGCCATGTGCCGTGACCGAGGACGGGAAAGATCAAGATCAGCCCCAGCAATCCCGTGACGAGCGAGAGCGCGAACAGAACGGCCACGATGGCCCCCCACAGCAGCAAGGGGGTCAGATTGTGCCAGACGAGTGCCAGACTGCTGCCCATGGCGGTCAGGGCATCGGTGCGCTGATCAAGCAGCATCGGAATGGCAAAGACGCTGATGCCGAAGGCAAAGGCGGCGAACAGCGCACCGATGGCGGAGCCGACGATCAGGATGGCCCAGCCGGGCGGGGTGCCGATCAGCATGGGCAGGACGTCAGCCGTGCCGGAGAACGGCTGCACCCCCAGAAACAGGGCGTAGATCAACACTGCGGCGCGCGTCCAAAGCAGCATGAGGGTCAGCAGCAGCGCGCCACTGAACAGCACCTGACCGCCCGATCCGGGGCGCACGAAGATCATGCTGCGCAAGTTCACGGGATCACCGGCGGCCAGCCTGCGGCTTTTCTCATACAGTCCGATGGCCAGCAGGGGGCCTGTCACCATGAAGCCTGCCAGCGCAGGCAGCAGGATGAAATCCCAGCGGAGCCAGAACAGCCCTATGACGATCAGGATGGAAATGACGGTGACCAGCAGACCGTATCCCAGACTGGACAGGGGGCTTTGCCAGGTATCGCGCCATCCGGCGGCAAGCCAACCCAAGGCAGCTGTCGGGGGCAGGTGCCGGGCCCATTGCGGTTCCATGCGAAGCGGCGGTTCGACGGCGGGGATGCTTGTCATTGGCTACCTCTTGTGGCGGGGTTCAGCATGATGAAGTCGCAGCGGTGTAATCGGGGCCTGCCTGCGCATCCGTTCTGGCATGGTCAACGCATCCCGGCTGCGAGGCGAGAGCGACATAGGCCAGATGCGCGTTGGCCCCAAGGATGGCCAGTGCGAACGTGCCTGCCGCAAGCCGGAACAGCCGGGGGGGGATGCCGGTCATCGGCCCAGGTCCAGCACGTAAAGCGTCAGGATCCTGCGGTCGGTGTCTGACAGGCGCGTCTCCCACGATGGCATCTGGCCCATTCGTCCGTTCCAGAGCGTGTCGCGGATGGCGTCCGCGGTGCCGCCATACAGCCAGACATCATCCGTCAGGTTCGGCGCGCCGACATCGATCAACCCCTTCGCGTTTTCGCCGTGGCAACCCGCACAGTTTTCGGCAAACAAGGTGGCTGCCACCGGGTCTGCAGCGGCTCCGGGCACAGAGAGGCCCATGACGTACGGCACCAGTGCGTCGATCTGATCTCTGGTCAGCAGTTCATCGTGCCCAAAGGCAATCATCTGGGCGAACCGGGTGTCAGGGTGCCGGGCATTGATGCCGACGCGCAGGGTTTCGGCGATGATTTCGGGATCATTCCCCCAAAGCCAGTCGGCATCGGTCAGATTGGGAAAGCCGGGGCCGCCCATCCCGGCCGTGCCGTGGCAGGCCGCGCAGTTGGTGCCGAACAGCGTGGCCCCGGTGTCGCGCACGATGGTCATCAGCGCCGGATCGGCCTGAATGGCGGGATAGGGCATTGTGGCCATCTGCGCCGTCCAGGTGCTGCGATCCTGTGCGGCTTTTGCGACGGCGGCGTTGACTTCGATGTGCTGATCCGTGCCGAGCAGGCCTTTGGAGGCCGTCGACCACAGGGGAATGGCGGGCCACAGGATCAGGATCAACAGGGCAGCCACATGGGTGACCCCCAGAAACCACCAGACGCCGCGCGGTACGGGAGAGTTCAATTCGGTGATGCCATTCCAGACATGCCCTGTCGTGAGATAACCTGATTGCGGATCGCGGATGGGTTCTTCGGTCATGGTTGGTCAGCCTCGTCCAGAATGGCACGGGCCGCGCGGTCGAATTCTGCCTTGTTGGCGGGCCAATAGGCATAGACGACGACAACGACCGACATGAAAATCAGATAGAACAGGCCATAGGATTTGGAGAGCCAGAGGGCGGTTTCGTGATCCATCATTCCCCCACCTTGGCGTCGGTCAGGGCCACATCCGTCAGGCGGCCCAGAATTTGCAGATAGGCGACGATGGCATCCATTTCCGTGGGCCCGCCCGCCGTGCCGTCAAAGGCACTGATGGTTGTTGCCGCGCCATAGCGTTCCAGCACGCCTTCCGCGCGGGCACTGTCCGGGCTGGCCTGCCCCAGCGCATCAGCAGTGGCATTTTCAATCATCGCATCGGTGTAAGGCACGCCCAGCGATTGCTGTGCTGTCAGATGCAGGCTCAGATCATCGACCCGCAGATCGGTGCGCGCCAGAAACGCATAGCGCGGCATGATGGAGGTGGGCACCACATCGCGCGGATTGATCAGATGGGCCACATGCCAAGCGTCTGAATATTTCTCGCCCACCCGGGCCAGATCGGGGCCGGTGCGTTTTGACCCCCAAAGCATCGGGTGGTCGTACTGACTTTCCACCGCGCGGGAATAGGGGCCGTAACGATCCACCTCATCCGCAAGGGTGCGGATCATCTGACTGTGGCAGGCATAACAGCCTTCGCGGATATAGATGTTGCGCCCGGCCAGTTCCAGCGGGGTATAGACGCGCATGTCGGGGGCCTGTTCGACCGTCTGGTCGATGGTGAACAGGGGCACGATTTCGACGATGCCGCCAACCGCAGAGGCGGTGATGATCGCAAGGATCAGGCCGACTGATTTGCGTTCCAGTTTGTAATGCAGACCGAACAGCATCAGATCACCCCCACGGCGACGGGCAGTTGCGGTGCATCGCCCGCCCGCAGCGCCGCCGGGGCGGTGCGGATCGTCATCCAGACGTTGTAGCTGCCGATGATGGCACCCGCCAGAAACACCAGGCCACCGATGGCGCGGGTGACGTAATAGGGTTGCATCGCCTCCATCGATTGGGTGAAGGAATAGGTCAGGGTGCCTGCATCGGTGGTCGTGCGCCACATCAGGCCCTGCAGGATGCCTGCGTTCCAAAGGGCGACGATGTAGATGACCGTGCCCGACAGGGCCAACCAGAAATGCCATTCGATCAGACGGTTGGAATACATCGCCTCGCGCCGCCAAAGCCAGGGGACCGAGGCATAGATCGCGCCGAAGGTGATCATCGCCACCCAGCCGAGCGCACCCGAATGCACATGGCCGACCGTCCAATCGGTGTAATGCGACAGGGAATTGACCGGGCGGATGGCCAGGAACGAGCCTTCAAAGGTGGACAGGCCGTAGAAGACAGCGGCGATGAACATGAACCGCAAGGTGGCGTCATCGCGTACGCGGCCCCATGCGCCGTTCAACGTGAGCAGCGCGTTGCCTGCGGATGCCCAGCTTGGCACCAGCAGAACGATGGAAAACGCCATGCCAAGTGTCTGAACCCAATCGGGCAGGGCCGTGTAGAGCAAGTGGTGCGATCCGACCCACATGTAGAAAAACACGATCCCCCAGAACGACAGGATCGACAGGCGGTAGGAAAAGATCGGGCGGCCTGCGCGTTTGGGAAGGTAGTAATACAGCATCCCCAGAAAGCCGGAGGTCAGAAAGAAGGCAACCGCATTGTGCCCGTACCACCATTGGACCATCGCATCCTGCACGCCCGAGAATGCGGAATAGCTTTTCGCACTGCCCCAGGAAATCGGCAGGCTGAGCGCATTGACGATATGCAGCACGGCCATGACGAGGATGAAGGCAAGGTAATACCAGTTCGAGACGTAGATGTGGGGTTCCTTGCGGCGGGCGAGGGTGCGGATGTAGATGCTGAAATAAGTGACCCAGACCACCACCAGCCAGATATCCAGATACCATTCCGGTTCTGCGTATTCCTTGGATTGGGTGATGCCCTGCAAGTATCCGGCTGCGGCCAGCACGCAGAACAGGTTAAAGCCCAGCAGAACGAACAGGGGGCTGATCTGGTCGCACAGCCGCGCCTGTGATGTGCGCTGCAGAACATAGAACGAGGTGGCGATCAGCGCGTTGCCGCCAAAGCCGAAGATGACCCCGCTGGTATGCACGGGGCGCAGGCGGCCAAAGCTTGCCCAGGCGGCATCGAAGGTCAGGTCGGGAAAGACCAAAAGCCACGCCACCCAGTCACCGACGGCCATGCCGATCACCGCCCAGAACATGGCCAGCAGGATGCCGATCTTGCTGGGCGTGTCGTAGTAGGTGGTCAGACGATCAGGCCCCGGAATTGGGTCA
The DNA here is from genome assembly GCA_031376195.1 of Gemmobacter sp. GTDB lineage: Bacteria > Pseudomonadota > Alphaproteobacteria > Rhodobacterales > Rhodobacteraceae > JANPIX01. The sequence goes on from JANMDH010000177.1 coordinate 4,965, forward strand.
TCGAAATGTGCCACAAACCAGCCAAGCCCGGCCAAAGCCACGATCAGCAGTATCCAACCCTGCCCGCCCAGCGGATCCGAACGCCCTGCCGAGGCAAAGAACAATCCGCAAAGCGCAAGCATGACGAGGATGATCAACGACATCCACCGCTCGGCCCGCGTCAGTTCGCCGATCATCGGCGAGATCCGGCCGGAACCGCGTGAAGTATCGGCACAATCGCGGCGGATGGCTTGTCATCCATTCTGCGCGGTAAAAACTGGGTGGCCGTGTCAGGCCGTTG
>JANMDH010000202.1:0-4548 GCA_031376195.1 Gemmobacter sp.
CGGCGGGCCGCCTTAGGCTTTGCGGAAAAGATACACCCGCGCCGGGGGCAGGTTCAGCCAGACGGCGGGCCCGCGTTCGACCGTCAGGCCCAGCGCGGACTGGATCGCCTCGGTCACCGGGGGTTTGGGGCCATAGGTGAACTGGATATACGCCGCCCCCGGTTTCAGAACGCGAAAGGCCGCGCTCAGGATCGCGGTCACGATGGGCGTCGGCATCGACAGCAGGGGCAGGCCGGATACCACCGCGCCAACCCCCGGCGCCACGTGCTCTGCGGCATCGTCGGCCCCGGCATTATGGATGGTCACACCGGGGAATGCCTTGCGCAGGCGATCGACAAAGGTAGGGTCCAGCTCGAAACAGGTCAGATCTTGCGGGCGCACCCCGCTGTCCAGAATGCCACGGGTCAGGCTGCCCGTCCCCGGGCCGAACTCAACGACGCGGCCTGTCTGCGGCCCCAGCGTGCGCGCCATCGCGCGGGCAAGGAACAGGGATGAAGGGGCGATCGCCGATACCTGCCGGGGATTGTTCAGCAGGCGGCGCAGGAACAGGGCGGTCTCAGACATCGTTGGTCCTTTCGACACTTTGGCCCTCAGGCACATCAGTGTCCCGCAGTCTGGCCCGAACAGATGGCAGGGAAATGACGCTTAGTGTTTGCGGAATTTGTCCAGGCTGACCACCTCGGCCGCCTGCGGGGCTGTCTCATTCGGACCATCCTCGGCCGTGTCGTCATCCTCTTCATCGTCCGCGTCGTCATGCGTCTCAAACCGCAGACCGAATTCGACAGACGGGTCCACAAACGTGCGCACGGCATCAAAGGGAATGATCATCGGCTCAGGCTGATTGCCGAAATTCAGGGTGATCGAAAAGCCGTGATCCGTGACGTCAAGGTTTTCAAACCAGTGCTGAATCACGATGGTCATTTCCGCCGGATAGCGGGCACGCAGCCAATCAGCAATCGCAACCTCGGGATGAGTCGTGTCAAAGGTGATGAAAAAGTGATGTGCACCGGGCAGGCCATGTTCGGAAATATCGGTCAGCACTGTCTGGATCAGGCCGCGCATGGCCCGATGCATCAGGTTGCCATAATCAATAGACCGCGCCATGATCTGAACCCTTATACTGTTATCCCAAGCATAGGGATTTTGATCCCAAAGGGAAGGGGGACTGCCTGCCCAAATTTCAGGCGACACCGGACAGGCGGGCGATCACTGCCAATCCGCCGCACAAGCCAAGGGTGAGGGCCAGGCCCTGATGCAAACGCAGGATCATCACGGCGGCAAGGGCGGTCAGGCCGACGGACAGGGGGTCAAGGCTGGTCCATTGCGGCGAAATCACGCGGACCGGGCCCATGGATAACTCGCCCACCTTGTCAAAGGCCACATGCGCGGCGAACCACAGGCTCAGGTTGGCGATCACGCCGACCACCGCCGCAGTGATGGCGGCAAGGGCACCCGACAGGCGGGGCATCTGCGACAGGCGGGCGATGTAGGGGGCACCGGCGAACACCCACAGAAAGCAGGGCACAAACGTCATCCACAGCGTGACAACGGCCCCGGCCACGCCGAACCAAAGCCCGCCCTGTTTGTAAGCCGTCAGATAGCCCACGAATTCGGTGACAAGGATCAGCGGCCCGGGCGTGGTTTCCGCCAACCCAAGCGCATCGATCATCTGGGGCAGGGTCAGCCAGCCTTTGTCGTTCACAACCGTCTGGGTCATTGCGGCCAGCACGGCATAGGCCCCGCCAAAGGTGACGATGGCAAGGTTGGAAAAGAACAGCGCCAACTCCCACAGCAGCCCCTGTTCAAACAGGCCGAGCAGGGCAAGCGGAATACCCCAAGCGGCGGCAAACAGGGCGACTGTGCCGAAATTATGCTGTGTCGGCGGGGCAGCCGGAACAGACGCATCCCCCCCCTTCGCCGTCACATAACCCAAACTTCCGGCGGCAAGAATGACCGCCCAGAACGGCACATGAAACGCGAACAGCGCCAGAAAGGCAGCACCCGCAATCACCCAGTGCACCGGGCCTTTCAGCGCACGCCTCGCCACCCGCAACAGCGCCTCGATCACGATCACCACAACTGCCGCCTGAATGCCCGTGAACAACGCCTGGATCAGCGGCACCTGTCCGAAGGCCCCATAGATCATCGACAGCGCAAGGATCACCAGCGCACCGGGCGCAACAAACAGGAACCCCGCGATCAATCCCCCCCGCGTGCCGTGCAGCCTCCAACCGGCATAGGTTGCCAGTTGCATCGCCTCCGGCCCCGGCAGCAGCATGCAGAACGACAGGGCCGACAGGTATTCCTTTTCCGTCAGCCATTTCAGGCGATCCACCAGTTCCCGGTGCATCAGGGCGATCTGCGCCGCCGGGCCACCGAAAGACAGGATACCGATCCGCGCGAACACACGGGTCAGGGTTGCGACGCTCGGTTGTTCAGACATCGTTTTTCCTGTTCGCGGGCCAGTCATGCCCTTCATCAAACCCGTCCCGCGCCCAGCGGTAAAGCGCGTCATACATCGCCATCCCGGCCTCCAGCTGTTCCAGATCATCGCGGAACTGCCGTGACAGCCCGACCGACAGCGCCAGCAAACCCGCCGCCTGCGGGGACAGGTCGTGACGATCCGTATCGGCGGCATTGATGACAACGGCAAGTCGGTCAAGCGCGGGCGTATGCAGCGCAAAATCATCCAGCAAGGCATCAAAGGTGCAACCCTCGCCCCGGTGGCTGAAATGCACGCCTTCGATGTCAAAAGGCGTTGCCTCAAATCGTTCCGCCACGCCCGGCACGTCGGCAGGTGCCACGAACAGGAACCGCGCTTTCGGGTCGATGAAACGCCGGATCAGCCAGGGGCACGCGATCCGGTCGATCTTGGGCCGGTGCCGCGTCACCCACAGCCCGTTGCGCGGAATCGCCGCCACCGGCACCGCAGGCAACCCCGCCGCCCGCCACGCCTCGAACCCGCCCTCCAGCACTTCGGCGGCAATCCCGTGCAAGCGCAGCAGTGCCGCCGCCCCTTCCGACAGTTTCTTGCCGCGCTGGCAGACGACCACCGCATCCCGCGCAATCAGGTCAGGGGCAGCAGCGTCCACCGCCAGATGCGACATAAGCTGGCTTCCCGGTATCAGGCAGGGATCAAGGGCAAAATCCTCCGCCAGGCGCACATCAAGGATAAGGGGGGCATCCGGCAACCCGATCAGGCGGGCAAGCTGGGCTGTGGATATGGAAAAAGGTCCGGGCATAACGGCATCCTTGCAAAGGGGAACAGGGATGCGATCTTGGGCTTGCGCCTCACGGGGCGTTCGCAGACCCCACAACTCTTACCTTCCACATTGGCCCCGACCCGTCAACCCACCGGCTTGGACAGTTCGCGCAGCAGCTTTTCCCGCATCGCACGGCCATAATCCTGCAATCCCCGCGCCGTGACCACAACGCCCCCCTTGGTGATCGCCCATTTCCGGTAAAATGCCGTGATCGGCGCCGAAGCCCCCATATCCTCGATCGCAATCGCGTTGACCTGAATACCTGCCTTCTGCGCCTCTCCGCGTGCCCGGCTGACCGTAAAGCCCGCATTTTCCGGCCCGTCCCCCGACATGTCTATCACACGCCGCCGGCAATCGGCCACATCGGCAAAGCGTTGCATCGCAAAGCTGATCGCCTCGCCCACCGCCGTGTCGGACGCGTCAAACGCGCGGGGCGTCCGCTGAACAACGGCTGCAAAATCCGCCACATCCCCCGCATTCCCCATCCGCCGCCAATCCATCACCACCGCCTGCATCCCGCTGCCCGACCACTGGATCACGCTTACCGCGACCTTGCCCTGCACCATCGCATCAATGACCGCAGCATCCCCCAGCGCCAGCGCCAGCCCGTCGGTCTGCTGCGCATATTCGCCCGCGTCGATGGATCCTGAAATGTCGATCGCCAGCACAAGCGCCACGTCGCATGCTGCGGCGGGGTGGGGCAGGTACAGACACAGGGCCAACGCGCGCAGCATACCGCCAAGACTGGGCCAGCCCTGCCCTTGCCGCAAGCAAAAGGTTTGCCCGCGCCCCCGATATCCCCAACCCGGATTTCAACCAAAGCGAAGTCACCCGTCAGGGTGGACAAGCGGTGTCGGGCAAAAAGGAAAGTGCAGGCTTCTGTTGCCAGGTGCCTGCGAACCCCGCCTTACGCGGCTAAGCGCAAGGACTTAGTTTTCGATGTTCGAACTGCTTACGCAGCCAGAGCCATCGGAGCACGGTTGTCATTGGCAACTGTACATTTGGACCGATAACGGTGGTACCTCACCGAGCAAAAGCTGGCCCTTTTGGACGTTCGTCGATCCTGTTTCGACCCCCTCCGCCCCCAATGCAGGGTAAGATTTGGTGGAGTCGCCGGGTACCGCCCCCGGGTCCGATCCGCTTATTATGGGTGCGTTTATCGCCATATTTCCGGTTGCCCGGAACACTTTGAATATAGGACGTGCCGCACCCCGTTGCAAGGGCGCAACGGGATGCGGCACGCGTCAGATGATGGTGATATGCACAGCGTTGAAAAAACCGCCCG
>JANMDH010000187.1:0-2621 GCA_031376195.1 Gemmobacter sp.
GGACGATAGGGCAGAGGCCGCATGCGGGGCCGAATGGAAATCCCGCATCGGCATCCGCACGCCCGACATGACCAATCCGATCCTGTCGCTGTCGGGCGGCAACCAGCAAAAGGTGCTGTTCGCACGGGCCCTGTCCACCCGCGCGCCCGTGGTGTTGATGGATGATCCGATGCGCGGCGTCGACATCGGCACCAAACAGGAGGTGTACGACATCATCCGGGCCGAGGCGGATGCAGGCCGCACCTTCGTGTGGTATTCCACCGAAATGGACGAAATGGCCCTGTGCGACCGCGTCTATGTGTTCCGTGAAGGGCGCATCGTTGCCGAACTCACCGGCGATGCCATCACCGAAACGGCAATCCTCGCGGCCTCGTTCCGGGCCGAGGCTGCCTGATGCGCCTTTCCGCAGACCAATTGCGCCTTGCCGTCCCCGTCATGGCGCTGGTGGCCCTGCTGGCAGGCGTCTTCTGGATGCAGCCAAGGGCCGCGAGCTATACGGGCCTGAACCTGCTCTTCAACCTGTCCGTTCCGATTGCCCTCGCGACCCTTGCGCAAATGATCATCATGTCGGTCAATGATCTGGACCTGTCGATGGGCGCCTTCGTCAGCTTTGTCGCCTGTGTCACGGCGACCTTCCTGAATGACGCCCCCCTGACCGGCGTGCTGATCCTGTTGGCGGCGATTGGCGTCTATGCCCTGATTGGCGTTATCATCCATCTTCGCAACCTTCCCTCCATCGTCGTGACCCTAGGGATGAGCTTTGTGTGGTCCGGGCTTGCCGTGCTGATCCTGCCTGCACCCGGCGGGGCCGCACCCGACTGGGTGCGCAGTCTGATGACCGTCAAGCCGCCCCTGATGCCCATGGCCATCGCCGCCAGCATCCTCATCGCTGTCATCGCCCACCTGATCATAATGCGGTCCTCCTTCGGCGTTCTGATCCGCGGCCTTGGCGGCAATGAACGCTCCATCGCCCGCGCTGGATGGTCGGTCATCGCCGCACGCGCCGGGGCCTATGCCTTGGCCGCGACCTTTGCGGTGCTCGCCGGAATAGCCCTCGTCGGCCTCGCCACATCCGCCGATGCCAACATCGCCCTGCGCTACACGTTGCTGTCCATCGCAGGTGTCATTCTGGGCGGTGGCGAATTCATCGGCGGGCGCGTGTCCGCCATCGGGGCCGTCATCGGCGCGCTGACCCTGACGCTCGCCGGATCGTTCCTGTCCTTCCTGCGCCTGTCGCCCGATTGGCAGATCGGCGCGCAGGGGGCCATCCTGATCCTTGTCCTCGCCCTGCGTCTTGCCCTCTACCGGATGGAGGATCGGCAATGACCCGCCTGTTTCGCCGCCCCTGGATCTGGTCTTTCGTGGCCGCCGCTGCCGTCTGGGGCGTCACTGTCATGGCCACCTCAGGCGCAAGCAGCCTTGGTTTGTCCCAGGCCGCCCTCACCTTCGCCGCCTTCAGCGTGATCGTCGGCCTGGGCCAGATGTTCGTCATCACCCTCGGCCCCGGCAACATCGATCTCGCCGTCCCCGCCACCATGACCCTGTCCGGCACCGTCGCCCTGAAGTACATGGAAACCGACAACAGCCTGATCCTGCCCGGCATCGGCATTGCCATCGCAATCGGCGCGCTCGTCGGCATTGCAAACTACACCCTGATAAAGGCCCTGCGCATCCCCCCCATCATCGCCACCCTGTCCACCAGTTTCATCGTCCAGTCCACCGCTATCTGGACCAACCGGGGCCTGCGGGTAAAGCCGCCCGAACGGCTTGCGGATTTCACAACGCAATATACACTTGGCATCCCCAATCTGGCCCTGATAGCACTCGCCCTCTCCGCCCTTGCCTGGGTTTTGCTGATGCGCAGCGTCTATGGCCGATGGATCGCCGCCATCGGGCAAAGCCTGCCTGCCGCCCGCATGGCCGGCGTGCCCGTCGACGGCGTCCGCGCCGCGACCTATGTCCTGTGTTCCGTTCTCGCCGCCATCTGCGGCTTTCTGCTTGCCTGCTTTTCCGGCGGCGCTGCCCTGAACATGGGCGCGGAATACCTTTTGATGTCCATCGCCGTTGTCGTCATCGGCGGCACCGCCGTTGCAGGCGGTAACAGCAACGTCCCCGGCATCTGGGGCGCATCACTCTTCATGTTCCTCGTCGTGTCCATGCTGAACACCTACGGCTTCGGTGCAGGTATCCGCCTGATCCTGACTGGCCTGATCATCATCAGCGTCATCGTGCTCGCCTCCCGAAGCCCCGGCACCAGCCGCTAAGGAAACGGATCCTCTCATGACCGCCCTGTATCAGACCGACGACCCCCGCTTTGGCAACCTGCATATTGGCAGTGCCGGTCTGGACAAGATTGCCACCGGCTTGCGCTGGGCCGAAGGCCCGGTCTGGTTTGACGATCTGCAGTGCCTGTTGTTCAGCGATATCCCCAATCAGCGGATCATGCGCTGGGCACCGGGGGCGGAACTTTCGACCTTCCGATCCCCGTCCAATTTCGCCAACGGCCACACCCGCGACCATCAGGGCCGCCTGATCAGTTGCGAACACGGCACCCGCAGGGTCACGCGCACCGAATGGGACGGGCAGATCACGGTCATCGCCGACCGCTATCAGGGCAAACG
>JANMDH010000204.1:0-2593 GCA_031376195.1 Gemmobacter sp.
ATTCAGAGCGCGCCATGGCCCCCGCCGTCATGCCGATCAGCCCGTGGATCGCCAGATAAAGCGTCGAAAGCCCGAAGAATCCGGCCAGTTGCAGCCACTGTGACGCCGTCACGGATATCGCGGGCAGCACGGTATAGACCAGCACGCTGACGACCGCCGCAACAGTGCCGAGTGCCAGGATCAGCACCGCCAATGCGGTCATCTTGCCGCGTGCGTAGGCAGTGCTGTCCAAAGGCCGGACCCCGATCAGCGGCAGCACGCCCGCCTTGCGGTCGAGTGTGATCAACCGATTGCCGATGACGATGGCCGCCAAGGCACCGATCAACGATACATAGACGGACATGTTGCGCATCAGTGAAAGGGGCGAGATGTCCAGGACCGGATTGGTCGGCACCGGTTTCCCCGTCGCCTGCAGAAAGGCGGCGGCATCCAGATAAATCCGGTTGACAGTGAAGGTGGCCTGCCAGCCCAGCCAGGCCGAAATCAGCACCAGCATCCCGAACATCACCGCCAGCAGTGCCACAATGTGTTCGCGCAGCACGAGGCGGATGGAGTGCCCAGCAATCAGCAGGGCGGGGGACAGGGCGTTCATCCCGCCGCCCCGGCCAGATCGCCAACTGGGATCAGCGACAGATACAACTCTTCCAGCGCCGCATCATCGCCATAACGGGCTGTAACGGCCCCGATCCGGTCGTGGTAGATCAGCTTGCCGTGGCTAAGTACGCCAATGCTGGTGCAGGTTTTGGCGATCTCGGAAATCAGGTGGGTGTTCATGAAAATGGTCATGCCGAATTCATGGTTCAGCTGGAGTATCAGATCGCGCAGAACCTTGACGCCCATGGGATCAAGGCCGGAGGTCGGTTCGTCCAGAAACAGCAAGGCGGGCTGGTGCAGGATCGCCTGGGCAAGGCCCACGCGCTGCCGCATGCCTTTGGAAAAGCCGCCCACGCGCATGTTTGCCAGATAGGTGCAGTGGAGCAGGTCCAGCACCTCGTTCACCCGGCGTTGCGGGGCGGTGATGCCGGACAGGCGGGCAAAGAACATCAGGTTTTCGCGCGCGGTGAGTGAATCATAAAGCCGCACATTTTCGGGCACATAGCCGATGCAGCGCCGCACGGCCGACGGATCGGCGCAGATGTCATGCCGGGCCACCCGTGCCGTGCCAGACACCGGCCGCGCCAGTGTGGTCAACATCTGGACCGTGGTCGTCTTGCCCGCACCGTTGTGGCCCAGAAAGCCGAACACTTCGCCTTGCGCAATGTTCATCGTCAGGGCATCGAGGGCAGTGACGCCGTCGAACGCTTGGGTCAAACGATCAAGCGACAGAATGGGGGCTGGCATTGGCGGCGTCCTTTTCATCTGCTGGGGAAAAGGTATCGCGCGGCCAGTCTGCATCCGCATGTCCTGTGACTTACAGTTTTGTAAGATCGGGAAATATCGGCGCGATAGGGTGATGCAGTCGATTTTCCCGGTCAGACCCGTCGCGCTGCCGGTTTGCCGGTAAAGACAAGCAGGGCCATGGCCACCGTCGCAAATCCCGCGCCGGCGACAAACGTAACGGGCGCGCCAAAGCCATCCCACAGCAGGCCGGCCACGACACTCGCGATCAAGAGCGACACCCCGCTGACCAGATTGAAAAAACCATAAGCCGTGCCGCGCAGATCGGCGGGGGCGGTGTCGGCCACCATGACGGCCAGCAACCCCTGCGTCATGCCCATATGCCCCAGACGGCAACGCCGGCCAGTACCACCCCCCAGTGGGCGCTGCTGGCAAGGATCAGATCGGCGAGGATCAACAGGGCCAGTCCGCCGATCAGCAGGGCCTGGTGGCTGACCCCATCCGACACTCGGCCGAAAGGATAGGCCGACAGCGCATAGACAAGGTTCATCGCCACCATCACAAGCGGCACCCAGACCAGCGGGATGCCGCTTTGCTGCGCGCGCAGGACCAGAAATGCTTCGCTGAACCGGGCCAGCGTGAACACGGCACCGATGCCCACGACCCGCCAATAGGCAGGCTGCAGGCGCGCCAGATTGACACGGCTGATGGGGTTGTGCCGGATGGCCCCGGGGGTGCGGGGCGGTTCGGTGATCCCGATGGCCAGCAGGGCCACGGCCATGACACCGGGGATAACGGCAACCCAGAACACGGCCTGAAAATCACCGGCCCAAAGCCACATCAGCCCGACGGCAATCAGTGGCCCTGCAAAGGCCCCGACCGTATCCAGCGACTGGCGCAGGCCAAAGGCCGCCCCGCGCAGATCAGGGGGCGCAAGATCAGCGATCAGTGCATCCCGTGGGGCCCCCCGAATACCCTTGCCGACCCTGTCGATCAGCCGTGCCGTCAGCACGAACCCGACGGTGGGTGCCAGCGCAAACAGCGGCTTGCTGATCGCGCCCAGTGCATAGCCAAGCAAGGCCAGCCCTTTGCGCCGCCCGACCCAATCGCTCAGCACCCCGGAAAACACCTTTACGATCAGGGCCGTCGCTTCGGCGAGGCCTTCGATCAGGCCGATAATCAGGGCACTTGCGCCAAGGCTGGTGACCAGAAACAGCGGCAGAAGGGCGTGGATCATCTCGGACGAGATATCCAT
>JANMDH010000206.1:0-6352 GCA_031376195.1 Gemmobacter sp.
CGTGGCGCGCGCAACCTATGACGCGTTCAAGGCCGAATTTCTGGACCGCCTCACGGCTGCCCTGCCGCTGGACGGCGTCTACCTCGCCCTGCACGGCGCAATGAAGGTGGACGGACTCTGGGATGCCGAAGGTGACTGGATTTCCGCCGTGCGCGCCGTGGTCGGCCCCGATATCCCGATCGCCGTCAGCTATGACCTCCACGGCAATGTCAGCCAAAGGATCGTCGATCAGATCGACATTTTCGCCGCCTACCGCACTGCCCCCCACATCGACGTGACCCAAACCATGCGCGCCGCTTATGCCATGCTGATCCGCGCGCTGAAAACCGCACAGCGCCCCGGTGTCGTGCGCGTCGCCCTGCCCCTGCTGCTCCCGGGCGAGCGGTCCTCGACCGAAGAACAACCCGCCCGCCGCCTGTATGCCGCCCTGCCCGCGCTCGAGAGCCCGACCGTGTGGCGCGCTGATCTGATGATCGGCTATGTCTGGGCCGACGAACCCCGCGCCACCGCGGCGGCCGTTGTCACCGGCACGGATCGCCGGGCCGCACAGGCCGCAGCCATCGGCATTGCCCGCGCTTTCTGGGACGCGCGCGGTGACTTCCGCTTCGGCCCCGTCACAGGCCCTTTGGACGACATGCTGGACCTTGCCGCATCCACCACAACCCGCCCCGTCATCCTGGCCGACAGCGGCGACAACCCCACCGGCGGCGGCGTCGGTGACCGTGCCGATGTGCTTGCCGCCCTCATCGCGCGAAACTGGCAGGATGCCCTCGTCGCAGGCATCACCGACCGCCCCGCGGTGCTGGCCTGCTTTGCCGCAGGCATCGGCGCAACCCTGTCCCTCCGGATCGGGGCCAGCCTCGACCCCGCCGGGATCAGCGTCCACGCCCTATCCCACGTTCTGCACCTCGACCCCGGCCACACCCCCGCCGACGCACAGGCCGTCGTCCGCATCAACGGCATCACGCTGATCCTTGCCGCCCGCCGCCGCCCCTACCACGACATCGCCGATTTCACCCGCCTCGGGCTTCACCCTGCCAAGGCCCGCCTTGTTGTCGTCAAGTCCGGCTACCTGTCCCCCGACCTCGCCCCTCTTGCCAACCCCAACCTCATGGCCCTCACCGATGGCGTCGTCAATCAGGACATCCCCCGCCTGCCCAACCTGCACCGCGCCAAAGGCACCCTGCCCTTTGATCCGCCCGACGCCCCTTTCACCCCCACCGCCCAACCCTCTGCCCGGTTCAAAGGCTGATCATGCGCCTCTGGATCGACACTCTGCGCCACCACCGCATCGTCCGCGTCTCCGCCCTTGCCATCTTTCTTTATGGTTTTGCCGGTGCCGCCACCTCTCCCTTTCAATCCCACATCGCCATTCGCGAACTTGGCCTGTCTGACAGCACCTATGCCCTTGTCATCCTCACCGCCTCCGTCGCCAATCTTGTCATGGCCATCGCCGCCGGCCTTTTGTCCGACCGCCTGCACAGCTATCGCCGCCCCCTTATCTTTGTCTCCGCCTTCGGCATCCTTGGCTATGGCCTGATCTGGGCCTTCCCCGCCCCCCTGATCTTTGCCCTCGCCACAATCGGGCCTCTCGCCTTGTTCCACGCCACCAATTCCATGCTGTTCGGTGCCGTCCGGGCCAGAACCGCCCGGTTCGGCGCGGAAGAAACCCGCATCGTCAACGCCCTGATGCGCATCATGATTTCGCTGTCCTGGGTGCTGGTCCCCGGCATCGTCGGCCTGCTGCTGCGCGGGCAGCAAAGCATGATCGCGGCCTACCTGATCGCCGCACTCGGTGCCGGGGCCTGCCTGCTGACCATCGCCTTGGGGATGGAGGATGAAAAAGTCACCGTCCCAACCGCCCCCCGCCCCGCAACCGCCGACCTGCGCCTTTTCCTCGCCCCCGGACTGCTGGGCCGGGTGCTGGGTGTCGCGCTGATCTCACAGGTGCTGCATGTCAACGCCGCCGTTCTGCCCCTGATCGTCACCGGTCAGGCCGGGGGTCTGCCCGAAGACATCGGCTTTCTGGTCGGCATGGTCGCCGGGTTGGAGGTGGTGTTCATGGTCTTCTGGGCCTGGGCCGTGCGCGACCATCACCTTACCCCCGCCCTGCTGATTGCCGCCACGCTTTACTTTGCCTATCTCACCGGGATCGCCTTTGCCTCTGCCCCCTGGCAGATCTATGCCGCCAGCCTGATCGCGGGGTTTGCCGCCGCCGCGTTGATTTCGCTCCCGATCACCTATCTTCTCGACCTGATCCGCGGCAGACCCGGGCTTTCCGCCTCGCTTCTGGCGGTCAACATGTTTGCTGGCGGGGCCTTGGGCGCCGAGGTCTTTGCTGTGGGAACCGGCCTTGGCGGTTACGCCGCCGCAGCCTTGCTTTCAGGCGCTTTGGGCGTTGCGGGCGCGGGGCTGCTGGTCGTTCTGGAACGGTGGCGCCCATGAAACGGATCATCCTTGAAATCTGCGTCGATGATGCGGCGGGGCTGTCCGCCGCCTCCCACGGCGGGGCCGACCGGGTGGAACTGTGTTCGGCCCTCGCCATGGGCGGCCTGACCCCTTCCGCAGGGCTGCTGGCCCTTGCCGCAGACGGCCCCCTGCCCGCCATGGCGATGATCCGCCCCCGCGCCGGGGATTTTGTCTGGACCGCCGATGACCGCCGCGCCATGTGCATCGACATTGCGGCAGTGCGGGCCGCAGGGCTGGCCGGTGTGGTGATCGGGGCCTCGCTGCCCGATGGGCGGCTCGACGCTGCGGTTCTGCAAGATCTGGTAGGCGCGGCTGATGGCCTCGACATCACCCTGCACCGCGCGATTGATCTGGTCCCCGATGTTGCGCAGGCGATGGCGCTGTGCGCGCAGCTGGGCATCAGACGCATCCTGTCCTCGGGTGGCGCACGCACAGCCCTGCAAGGGTTGCACAGGCTTGCAGCCATGGCCACCGCTGGCCCCGGAATAACCGTCATGCCCGGCGGGGGGATCACGGCGCAGAATGCCGCCCTCTTTACCGCCCGCCTTCCGCTTACGGAAATCCACGCTTCAGCCTCGGGCCTTCTGCCCCCGCCGACCGATCCGCGCCTCGCGGAATTTGGCTTTCAACCCGTCGGCGCGCGCGCAACGGATGTGGCAAAAGTGCGCGCCCTGCGTCACGCGCTCGATCAGATCACCGCCTCGCCTCCTTCGGGATGAACCTCATCATAGTATGACCGCAGCATCAGGCGCGATGCAGCCGCCTCGTCCAGCACCACCGTCACGCGGCGATGCCATTGCAGGGCCGATGCCGGACAAGCCGCCGACAGCGGCCCTTCGATCATCGCCGCCGCCGCCTGCGCCTTGCCTGCGCCGCAGGCCAGCAGCACCACCTCCTCTGCCCGCAGGATCGTCCCGATCCCCATCGTGATCGCATGGCGAGGCACGTCTTCCGCCCGGTCAAAGAACCGCGCGTTCGCCGCGCGCGTAGACCGGGTCAGCGTCTTGATCCGCGTCAGCGATGACAGGCTGGATGTCGGCTCGTTAAATCCGATATGGCCGTTCGCCCCCAGCCCCAGCAGCTGAAACCCGATGTCCCCTGCCGCCACGATGGCCGCCTCGTAACGCGCGGCCTCTGCCTCCGGGTCGGCGGCATCACCCTTGGGAAGATGCGCGCGGGCGGGGCTCATATCGACATGATCGAACAGGTGTTCCCGCATATAGCGCCAATAGGAACAGGCATGGTCCGGTGCCAGCCCCACATATTCATCCAGATTGAACGACTGCGCCTGCGCAAAACTTACCCCGCGCGCCCGATGCACCGCGATCAGACGGGAATAGACCTGCCCCATCGTTCCGCCCGTCGCCAGACCCAGCACCGTCTCCGGCTGCCGCTGCAGCCGCGCCACCAGAAGGCCCGCCACACAATCCGCCGCGCGGGCCGCATCAGGATGGATCAGGATTTTCACAGCGGCTTCCAGGCGATGGCGTCGATTTCCACCTTGGCATCCACCATCAATTGCGACTGCACCGTGGATCGCGCCGGGGGATTGGCCCCGAAATGCCGCGCGAACACCGCGTTGAAACTGGAAAAATCGCGCGGGTCGTCCAGCCAGCAAGTGACCTTGATCACATCCTCCAGCCCGCATCCCGCCAAGGCAAGAACCGCCTTGATGTTTTCGATGACCGCTTCGGTCTGTGCGACAATGCCGCCCTGCACCACTTCGCCCGCCACCGTCGGCACCTGACCCGACACATGAACATAATCCCCCGCCCGCACCGCCTTGGCAAAGGGCCGCGTTTGCCCGCCCGCCTGCGCATCGGCCGTGTCATATCGGATCAGACGGGCATCGGCCATGGCGCACCTTGGGGTTCAGGGAGTTGGGCATCATGATACCGGGCGGCGGGCGGGAAACTCAACCCGCTTTGCCCGCAATTCGACTGTCGCATCCCATTTGAACCGCAACGCGCGGGCCGGTGGTTCAAGGCAAAAGGCAACCGGCCCAGACCGTCGACGGGATCGCCAAGGGGCGATGCGGTGTCAGCAAAATGTAATACGGAAAAAATACGGATCGAATACGCTTTGAATACGGAAAAAAGCAGCCAGATTCGGGGGGCGAACGTCCCTTTGGCGCTGTCGGGTTTCCGTCGTTGCGCCGGGGTCAGACCGAAGGCAGGCTCGCTTTCGCGACCCTGCCCCGTTGCAGATGATTGCCGTGCTGTCAGGCTGCTGCAGGACTGCGGCCCTTCAAAACGCCCGCAAACTTTTCCGACACAATGCCGAACAGCCCGCCAACAGTCAGGGATATTGCGACACATATCAAGGGGTTGGCCAGGTCAAATGTGGTCAGGGACGCCCCCGACAACAGCCCGTACCCCGCCGTTGACGCATATCCATAAACCGTCGCCGGAATAACGCTCAGCGCCTCGATCTTCGCCCCGAGCACAAGGATACCCGCCGTGACCCCCACCACAATAGAAGGCCAAAGCGGTCCGGGAAGCCCGGTGTCGATCTGGGTGATCAAAAGCAACGCAATAAACGCCATAACAACCCCCCAAAGATTGGCCGCCACAGATTTCCGCAACCCCTCCCCCCCACCGCCGCAGTGATAGAAACCGGCCCAACCCAGAAAGCCTACCCATATCTGGATCGTGCCAATGGTCAGAAATAGATAGGTCGCCACGGCCCCAAGCAAACCGATAGAAACCGCCAAAGCTGTTATGATGTCCATTTCGTTCCCTCCCGCCATTTCTGGCTGTTCGCGCCGATATTGATTGTCGCGACCCCGGCGGCGCACCGGACGATCACAATTTCAACGGGTTACGCGCCCCGCCCATATCCCCGCGTCAGATCACGCAGCTGGGTCAGGATCGCCTCCTGTTCCAGCGTCACCTTCCACGGCGCGCCTTGCGCAAGACCACCTGTCGTGGCGACCATGGGCATATCGGGTTCGTGGTGTTCGGCCACTACGGCCATTGTCCATTTGCCGAACAGCCGTTTCGGCGCGGGGCCCGCTTGGTTCAGCCGGATGCCGTCGTGTCGGGTATCAGCCTTGATCTTGGCATAAAGTGCCTCGATGACCGCTTGCGGCCCCTCCAGCACCTGGGCAAACCAGTCATCATAAAGCATCAGCGCACCAGTCACCCCGAGTGCGGCATTCTTGTGCCGCGCGGTTTTCAGGATATCCGCAAGGCCTGCCTCATCCTTTGCCGGCAGCAAGCTGTGGCTGCGGTAGATCAGTCGGTAACAGGCACCCGTCGACGCCTCTTTTGCACATATTTCAGCCTCCATCGCTTGCCCTCCTCTTCATGGTGCTCATGGCACGATCACGCCGCGCCCAGCGAAGCGGCGGTTCTTGAAGTCATCAAGGGCGACGTTGATGTTGGCGAGGCTGTACTGCGTATAATGCATCTTCACCTTGCCATCGGCGTTCAGCTCCATCAGTTCCACCAGCTCGGTGTAGTTGCCCACAAGGCTGCCGCCGATGTTGATTTCATTGATCACCAGATGCACCGTCGGCACCTCGATCTTGCCGCCATAACCAATCATCAGCAACTGCCCGCCGGGGCGGACCATTTTCCAGGCCAGGTTTTCAACACCCAGTTCGCCGACAAAATCCATCACCACCTGCGCGCCGCCGCCGGTGATCTGCTTGACCTCCTCGACAATATTCGGGCCGCCATCCAGCACGAAATCCGCGCCCAGTTCCTTGCACAACTGGCGCGCGGCGGGTTCGCGGTCGACCGCGATGATCCGGCAGCCCGAAATTTCGTGCAGGCACTGCAGGGCGATGTGGCCAAGGCCCCCAACGCCGAGGATCACGCAATAAGCCCCGGGGCGCAGTCCAGCGGCAGCTTTTTTCGCGGCGCGGTAGGCGGTGATC
>JANMDH010000216.1:0-12003 GCA_031376195.1 Gemmobacter sp.
GCGATGTCCTGATGGGGCGTGCGGGGGCGGACGCGATCTTTGGCGGGGACGGGGATGACACGCTGGACGGGGGTGGGGGGGACGACACGTTGCTGGGTGGTCTGGGGACGGATGAGATCATTTTTGAAACGGCGGCAAACCTGCATGTGGATCTGACGATCATCGGGGCGCAGGCGACTGGGCAGGGGTTGGATTGGATCGAAGGGGTGGAATGGATCACGTCGGGCGACGGCGATGATTGGCTGATGGGAAACGATGCGGACAACAGATTGATCGGGAATGACGGAGGGGACAGCCTGTTTGGCGGGCTGGGAGCGGACAGTCTGCAGGGGGATGCGGGGGATGATGTGCTGGACGGGGGCGAGGGTGAGGACTGGCTGGTATTTGCGGGGCGGATCGATGTGTGGGTGAACCTGTCGGTGACGGTTGCCCAAGCGACTGGTCAAGGCATGGATGTCTTGTCGGGGTTTGAACATGTAAAGTCAGGGGCAGGCGATGATCGGATTACCGGATCGGGCGGGGCGAGCCACTTGATCGGGGGTGGGGGCGCGGACACCCTTACCGGCGGCAATGGCGGCGATACGCTGGAAGGGGGCGACGGGGCCGATATGTTGCGCGGCGATGCCGGTGATGATCGGTTGTCGGGCGGCGCGGGGCGCGATCTTGCGATCTTTGCGGGGTCGGTGCGAACGACTGTCAATCTGGGCCGGGACGGGGCGCAGGACACCGGGCACGGCCTTGACTACTTGAGTGGGATCGAAAACGTCACCTCGGGCAGCGCCGCGGATGTGCTGATTGGCGATGGCGCGGATAATGTTCTGGACGGGCAGGGCGGGCGCGACCACCTGATCGGCGGGACGGGCAACGATTCACTGCTGGGCGGTGCGGGGGCCGACACCTTGCGCGGGGACGCCGGGCACGATGTGCTGGCAGGTGGGGCCGGACAGGACTGGCTGGAATTTTCAGGACGGCGGGGCGTTTCGGTTGATCTGGGCATCCGCGGTTTGCAGGACAGCGGGCAAGGGCGCGATCTGATCACCGACATTGAGCATCTGCGCGGCACGGGTGGGCGGGACCGACTGGGGGGGGATGCCGGTGCGAACATCCTGTCAGGCGGCGGCGGGGATGACTGGCTGAGCGGCGGGGCTGGCCGCGATCGGCTGGAGGGGGGGCGCGGCGGGGATGTGCTGATCGGCGGTGCCGGGGGCGATACATTTGTTTTTGACGGCGGCAGGGATCGGATAAAGGATCTTCACGCGCGGCAGGGCGACCGCATTTTATTGGATCAGGACGCCCTGCCAGGATTGCAAGGGATGTCAGCCTGGCAAGTGGTCAAGACCTATGGCCATGTAACCAAAAACGGGCTGGTCCTCGATCTGCCCGGCCCGCATCGTCTGGTGATCGACGATCTTGAATCAATGCGGCAGTTGGCCGAGCATCTGTTCATGATCTGAACGCGCAGCACGGGTCACATGGCCATAGGCTGTTACGTGAGCAAAAGATCATTCCGAAGCGTTTCAAGATCGGTGACGCCAACGATGGTCAGAATGTTCGCAGAGCCGAAGTCGAAAACGGCATCTGCGCCGGTCGTGGTTGCAAGCGCCAGAATTTCATCGATTGTTCTGCCCGCCAACCCGAGCGCGGCAAGGCTGATCTGGACCGTATCAACATCATCGATAAAATCGGTCACTAAATCCAACCCTGCCAGATAAACGAACACGTCGCTGCCGCCGCCCCCCGTCAGCGTATCATCACCACCTTGGCCCCGAAGAACATCATTGCCGGACCCACCGATCAGGACATCATTGCCCTGACCGCCGTTGATCAGATCTCTGCCGGCCCCACCTGAAAGACGGTTGTCGCCGTCCGATCCGATTAGCCGGTCATTTCCGCCGCCTGCGATGATGTTTTCAATCGAAATCAGTTTATCCCGGCCTTCACCCGTGTTCTGGGTTCCGGTGCGCGACAGGTTTACGGCGACTTTTTCACGCCCCGAAAACTGGATTGTATCGCTGTTGAAGCCACCGTTCAGCACATCGTTGCCTTCGCCGCCGTTCAGCGTGTCGCTGCCGATCTTGCCGTTCAACTGATCAGCCCCATTTCGGCCCCACAGCCTGTTTTCAACCTCATTTCCGATCATCACATCGGACCGTTTACCACCGATTGCGTTTTCGATCACGACGCCTTGCGCGATCACCACGTTGCCGCGCCGACCGCCGATACTGGATGCTTCGGTATCGTTCAGGTTTATCCTTTGATCACGGGTCGCCGTCGAGAAATTCAGCACATCGACACCGCCTGTATCGTAGATCGTCAAAGCATAGGGTTTGTTGCTGAAAATCTGCGGCTTGTCCGCCGACAGATCGAAGATTTCGTCGAACATGTTACCCAGATAACCATTCACATTGGAATTTGCGCCATAGACCGTGTTACCCGCGCGTGTCTGAACGTTTGTGCCATATATGCTTTGAATAGCCAGAATATCGGCCGCCATCGCCGTGGCGATAAAGCCAAAGCTGGCGTTGACGTTCGGATTATCGGATTGCGCGAAGTATGACATGATAGATGATTGCCAACTGTCGAACTTGAACGTGTGGTCGGGGCCATATTGTGCGTTGCCGTTGTAGTCTCCAGCATGACCCAACCCCAAACCATGCCCGATTTCGTGGATGTAGGTTTGCAGCCAATAGGAATTGAGCGAAATGGGCTTTGTGTCCCAGTTGTTCGGGACATTGACGATAGAGGTATGGATAGCACCGCGATCCCCGCCGTCCAAGTCGGAATAGGAATAGGCACCGTCATCCCAGTTGTCGAAAACGAAATCTGCGGCTTTCTTGAACGTTAGTTCATAATCACCATCACTCGCGTTGTTAAAGCTGCTGACGGTCAGGTAATAAGTGCCGCCCTGATCAACGCGAAAAGCCAATGCCTCAGAATCGTTCGCATCGGGGTTGTCGCTGCGCATGACGACTTCGCCGTTGGCACGGCGCAGTTCCAATACCACATCGAGACCACGCCCACCTGCCCCGTCGCGGTTCAAGAGGGCATAGTAGTCCACGCCTGCGGTCAAAGTCACACGAACTTCATCCTTGTCTGATCCAGTAGACAGGCTGCCGTGAAATTCCGTGTTCAGGCCCACACTGTAGGTTGTTTGTTGATCAGGTTTGGCATCGGTTCCTTCGGAGGCTTGCCGAAGGTCCGGGTGGTTGATCGCCTTGAACTTGATTCCCGATACATCAGTCCAAGCCTGCAGGGCAGACACGGCAATGAACTTTTCGGCCCGGGACAAACCCGTCACGTCGTAGGTCAGGGTATCGCCCACCTGAATGTCAAACTTGCGTGCCCCGTCGTCCTGATCGCTCCAGAACCCGCTGCGCAGATAATTGGCCAAGGTGCCGAGTTGCGACCCCGATGCCGCCGCAGTGGCCCCAGCAACCCCGGAGCTGTCGCTGCTGTGGGTGGCCGAAAGCGCCGAAGCATCTTGGGGTCGTAGCGCTGCACATAGCATACACATGGGATACTCCTGAAAGGCGAGACTAATGGCGTTCTACCGGGGGTGGCAAAACGAAACAAGATGGTCGTGACAAACGGCGCAAAGCCGCAAGCGAGGTTCGACTTTGGCGGCAGACAACGCTAAAGATTGGACAAAATTAAGGTGCGGAGGCAGCGATGTCAGGGAATGTGTTGGTGACGGGCGGCGCGGGCTATATTGGTGCGCATGCCTGCAAGGCCCTGCGTGCGGCGGGTTTCACGCCTGTGGCCTTTGACAATCTGGCGACGGGCTGGCGCGGGGCGGTCAAATTCGGGCCGTTTGTACAGGGCGATCTGATGGACCGCGCAACGGTTGATGCGGCCTTTGCGGAATACAAACCTATCGCGGTGATGCATTTCGCGGCGCTGTCGCTGGTGGGCGAATCGATGCAGGACCCGGGACGGTATTGGCGGGTGAATGTGGGGGGCGCCTTGAACCTGATCGAGGCGGCAGTGGCGGCGCATTGCATGGATTTCGTGTTTTCCAGCACTTGCGCGACCTATGGTGACCCGGACGGGGTGATGCTGGACGAGGATACGCCGCAGGCGCCGATCAATTCTTATGGGGCAAGCAAGCGGGCGATTGAGGATATTTTGCGCAATTTCCGCGTCAGTCACGGGCTAAACCATGTGATCTTTCGCTATTTCAATGTCGCAGGATCCGACCCCGAGGGCGAGGTGGGTGAGAGGCATGACCCTGAAACCCACCTGATCCCGCTGATGCTGGACGCGATCATGGGCAAGCGGCCCGCGCTGACGGTGTTTGGCAGCGATTATCCCACGCCGGATGGGACATGCATCCGTGATTATGTGCATGTGTCCGATCTTGCGGCGGCGCATGTTCTGGGGCTGCGGTGGTTGCTTGATGCCAAGGGCAGCCGGGTGTTCAACCTGGGCACCGGCAAGGGATTTTCGGTGCGCGAGGTGATCGAAGCGTCGCGGGCGGTGACGAACCGAGACGTGCCGATTGTGGAGGGCGCGCGGCGGGCGGGGGATGCAGTTTCACTGGTTTCAGGGTCCGCGCGTGCGGTGACGGAACTGGGATGGGAGCCTGTGCGATCCAACCTGCCGGACATGATCCGGGATGCGTGGGCTTGGGCGCAGGGGCCGGGATACGGGAACTAAAGTATTGGAAAGTAAGAGATAAACTTGAGAAGTATCTGGGGCGCAGGCGGTTTTCCTGCAAACTAGCCGGTACAATTTTTTTCTTGCAGCGACCTGATAGGAGCTGTTAGCCCATGCGACATCCCACCGCAGGATGGTGTGATCAGCGCGGAATGCGATTTGAATAGCAAGAGCGAGACCCAGACCTGTTCAAGGTCACGTTGGATTTTTTAGAATTGGGCAATGCCCGTGTCGCATTGAAATGCCCCGTTAGCGGGCGGATAAAAGTTTACCAGAATGCAACCAAAAGTTTAATACTCAAGATATTTTGCACACAAGAGCAGATCCTGACGGCGGCAAAGGCGGGCGCGGCGCGGCTCTGATTGCCGATCTACCGGATGGTGTGGGCGTGGCTTGCACGATGGGGATTGGTGATGAACTGGCCGTCGGGCGCAGTGTCGCGGTTATCTCGCAGGATTTGCAGGCGATTGAGGTTGCGGGCCGCTCGCGCAGCGTGCCGGTTGCGGGGTTCGTCAACGGTGCGGGTGACGGCATTTATGTGAACGGGACCAGCGGCAGTTTTGCCATTACCGTGGCCGCATCGGGCGGGGTGCAGTCGGATACGGCGGCGATAGATCTGCAAGGTGAATACATGTCGATGACCGTGACCAACCATGGCACGCTTGAAGGCCGTGGTGAGGTTTTCACCAATGCGGGGAATGCGAGAGACATTTGCCTTGTCAACACCGGCAACATTCTGGTCGACAGATTTGGCGTGATCCTGAATACTGATGGCGACCACGTTGTGATCAACGCGGGCCGGATCGTTGGCGGCTATTTTGGCGTGCAGACGTTCACAGGTAGCGACATTCTGCGCGATTCGGGGGTGATTTTCAGGGGTGTCAGCCTGCTGGAGGGCAACGACTTGTATGATGGCCGGGGCGGGGTGGTGTTCGGGTTCATGGGGGGGCAGCAGCAAAGATCGATCCATTCCGGGGGCTGGACACGCCAGCATCTTTGGCGGGTGGGACGTGAATACGGTGGATTTCCGGCTGCTGAAGGGGGCCATCGTAGCGCTGGACGGGTCGCGATGTGCTGACGGGCGGGGCAGATGCGGACAGCTTTGTGTTCGGCGGGGCCAGCCCGTAAGAAGCGGGGATCGATCATATCGTGATCGACCTGCGCGCCTTTGGCCTGCGAGAAACCGGCAAGGGCGGATCCAACATCGAATGGTTCCACAAAGGGGCAACCAATCAGGCGGCGGAAGGCGATGACAGGTTCATCTTTCGTACCGGGGACACGACGCTGTGGTTTGACAGCGATGGCCGGGGCGGTGCCGGGCCGGTGCTGATTGCCGACCTGCAGGATGGCGCAAAGCTGAGCGCGTTCAATTTTGATATTCTGTGATCGTCAGGCAGGCCCGGTCATCGGCGCAAACCCCTCCAACGGCAGGTCGCGCAGTGTGCGGGCGAGGTCGATGAACCCCGCCACCAGATGCGCCGCCGTTGCGCGGCCCTTGTCCGCCGTTGCCAGATGCGCCTCGCCCACCACACCTGCCGGGTTCAGGTCAGAGGAGACCCAGGCGAGGCTGGTGGGCCCGACGGGGGAAATCGGGGCGGTTTCAGCGCTGGAACGGAAATCGCGGGCGGCGGACATGTCGACGGTTTCGGGGTTGAAGTGCAGGATCAGCGAGGTTTCGACATCACCGCCGTGAATGCCATAGGTAGTTTCCTGAGTAGAATACATGCCAACGGGCAGCCCGCAATTGCCCCAGCCGTATTTGACCGCCTGCATCCCGGCCTGAACGCGGAGTTCACGCGACAGGATGGAAACGAGGTCGGTATTGCCGCCGTGGCTGTTGACAATGATGATCTTGCGGACCCCGGCGCGGGTAATGGAAAGGCCAATTTCGACCCATGCCCTGAGGGCAGTTTCGGCGGTGAGGGTGAGCGTACCACGCGTCCAGAGATGTTCGTTCGATTTACCGACGGTCTGTACGGGCAGGATCAGCAGGTCAAGATCAGCGGGACAATCGGCACGAACCCGGGCCAGCATGCCTTCGGCGATCAGGGTGTCGGTGCCGACGGGAAGATGGGGGCCGTGCTGTTCCACGGCGGCTGTGGGCAGAACGGCAATGACGCGTGCGGGGTCGAGATGGGCAAATTCGGGGGCGCGCAGGCTGGTCCAATTGCGGGCGGTCATGTGGTGATGCCTTGGTTCTGGGGCTGGGCGTCGACAGCATGTTTGCCGATCAGGCGATCCATCTGCCGTGCCACGCTGGTCAGGTGGCGGGCGCGGGTTTCGGGGGTGGAACTGTCCATCAGATAGTGGGCGGCGAAGGCCGTGCGTTTGCGCGGGGCGCACAGAAAGCCGACGCCGCGCGTCAAAGTACGTTTGCCGGGGGCACCGACCACTTGGGTCAGCCACCAGCTTGCGCCGCAGGTGGTAAATACGCCCAATCGTTTGATGTTGTGCAGGCCCGGGCGGATGGTGCGGCTGGTCTCGTCCGGCATCAAGAAGGCAACTTCGGGCAACAGAACCCGGTCGAGCCAGCCTTTGAGCAGGGCTGGCAGGCCGTACCACCACGTCGGATAGACAAAGATCAGCGTATCGCACCACTGCACATCCGCCACTTCGCGTTCCACGGATCGTCGATTGTCGGGCGCAGCCAGATAACCTGTCCATTCGCCCCAGCTTAGCACCGGGGTGAACCCATCGGCGTAAAGATCGTGAAGACGAATTTCGGCACCTGCAGACTGAAGTTTCTGAAGAACAAGATCGCGGACCGCGGCGTTGAAACTTTGTTTGCAGGGATGGCAGAAAACCACCAAAGCTTGCATCTAAAAATGCCTCATCTGTCGTTCCACCAGCGCAATATAGCGCTGGCGTTGGGCGAGTGTGACACGGTTCATGTCATGCAGGGCCAAATAGCGAAGGGTATCAGGCTTGCAGGCGTGCCATAGTGCACGTTTTACCACATGTCGGGGGGGATCGCCTGCCAAAACGGCGCGCAGCTTGTTGGCACCGTACGTGGTGACAGCGGCAAGTTTGCGAATATTGGTCAGGTTGGATTTGACACGGCCCTGTTCCAGACGAAAGGACACACCGGGCAGAAAGACGCGGTCGATGAAGCCTTTCAATATTGCGGGAAAGCCGAAGTTCCAGACGGGGAAAACCATAACGAGTGCGTCGGCATTGCGCAGGCGGTCGACATAGGCCTGGACGGGTAGGGTGTTGGTGGCGGTGTCGTGATAGCCGCGACGTTCCGCTGCAGTCATGACCGGATCAAAGCCTTCGGCGTAAAGATCGCAAAGGTCCACGTCCCAGCCACGCGCGGTCAGGGTATGTACGACGGTGGCTTTCAGGGCGGCGGAAAAGCTTTCCTCGACCGGGTGGGCGAAGAGGACGAGAACCTTTGTCATCGTCTTGCCGGGTGGAGCGATGGCTCCGGCGGCGATATTTCTGGACAGAAAATGGTCGGGATCATTCCGCTGCCTGTAGTTTGGGGTAGGCATACATCTGGGCAAAGGCCCAATTCGGATCATCCCAGGCGATCATCTTGCCGGGGTTGAGCAGGCCCTTTGGATCCGCCTCACGCTTGAAGTTCAACTGCCGGTCATCGACTGACTGCCGCCCGCCTTCCTCCAACGTGTAGCGGTGGGGGTTAAAGACCATGCAGCCCAAGGTTTCGTGGGCGTGGATGATTTCATCCAGCCGCGCTTCGGTTGTAAAGCGGACCAATGACAAGCCGGCAAACATGACCCTGCCGTTTTCGCGCATCAGTTCCAGATGCTGCATCACCTCGTCCGGGAAGGCGGCGCGGATGGCGGCGATCTTTTCGGCGAAATTGTCGGGGGAATAACGGACCTGCAGATACGTGATCTTCGGGTCAACTTTCAGGGCGCGCAGGGTGGTGTGGTTCCAGCCATATTCATAGACGGGGCCGGGTTCGCGCGGCCATTCTGTTTCATCGCTGCGATAGATTATTTTTGCGCCGGGCCAGCGGGCGTTGAAGGTCAGAAATCCGTCCATCGCATGGGGGGCGATCATAAGGCCAAGAAGGTTATCGCCCGCCTGAACATGCGGCGCGATGCGCTGGAAATACTCTTGAGCGATGGGGCATTCGTAGGCTGAGATGAGCTTTTTCAGGATGCCGTCCTCACGCCCTAAGGCGGCGGCGTAATCGACCGACTGTGCGAAGTCGGGCATGGTGACGAACACCTCGACCCAGTCATAGGCGGGGGCGAGGGGAAGTTCGAGTTCGGTGATCACGCCGTTGGTGCCATAGGCGTGGGACACGCGGTGCAATTCTTCGCCGGTGAATTCGAGGACGCGAGGCTCCGCCTCCATCGTCACGACGCGCAGGCGGATGATGTTCCCGATGTCGCGCAAGACGCCCCACGTGCAGGAACCGACGCCGCCTGACCCGCCCGAGATGAAACCGCCGATCGTGGCGGTGGCGTAGGTGGAACTGAACATGCGGATTTCCTGGCACGAATGGGGCCGCGTGACCGCATCGACGTCCTTTAACAGGCAGCCGGGTTCGACGATGACGCGGCCCGGATGGACGGATTTGACCGAAGACAGGTTTTTCGTATGCAGGATGATGCCGCCGGCAAGGGGCATCGCCTGGCCGTAATTGCCCGTGCCCGCGCCGCGCACGGTGACAGGAACGTCATGGGCATAGGCAACACGCAGAACCTCGATCACTTCGGCCTCGGTCCGGGGGGCCACGACGAAATCGGCGGTGACATGATCAAGGCGCGCCTTCAGCACGGGGGAATACCAGAAAAAATCCCGGCTTTTCGCACGGACGGAAACGGGATTTTCATCCAGTTCCAGATGCGCGAGGGCGGCTTTGGCGGCGGTCAGGTTCATCATACCCTCATTAGATCATCAAGTTCGGCGTAATCGGGCAAGGCGCGGTCGATCTGGACACCTCCGCGCAGGACGATGCGGTCGGACTGCGGGCGGGAAAACAACTCGGTCCAGCTGCGCGCCTTGAAGATCACCAGATCGGCGGGGGCGCCTATGGCAAGGCTTGGGCCGGCAAAGCCGCAGGCGCGAGCGGGGTTGGACAGCACGGATTGCACCCAATCGGGGGCGGAATGATCCAGATGGCCGATGCGCGTCGCCTCGCGCAACACTTCGAGCATGTCGAGATCGCCATAGGCATAGAACGGATCGCGGGTATTATCAGAGGCGAAACTGACATTGATGCCCCGGCTTCGCATTTCGTGGACAAGGGTGATCCCGCGCAGGCGCGGGGTGCGGTTCGCGTGACGGTCCTGGAGATAAAGGTTGCACATTGGCAGGCTGACGACGTGGATCCCGGCCTTTGCCACCAGATCGAGAGTTGCCATCGCATCGAATTCGGCCATGGCGCTGACCGAACAGCAGTGGCCAACGATGACGGGGGCGGTGAAACCGGTTTCCAGAACGGCAGTGGCAATTTCGCGGAGCGTGTTGGCGGTGGGGTCCATCGTTTCATCGACGTGGAAATCGGCGGACAGGCCGCGCCCCGTGGCCATTTGAAAAAAGCCACGGATGCGGGCGCTGATGTCGGGCAGGGGGTAGGTGACCATGCCCAAGACACCGCCATGCGAGGCGACGATATCGGCGGTCTGGCGGAAGGGGCCATCTTCGGAAAACCCCTCGGCCCCGATTAGACAGGCGGCCTGCAGGTCAATGCGGCCTGCCCATTCGTCGCGCAGATCGGCGAAGACGCCGAAGGAAATGCTGTCCTGCGGGGCAATTGCATCCAGATGGGTGCGGATGGCGCGGGTGCCGTGGGCATAGGCAGCGCGTAGCGAAAATTCAGCACGACGGCGCACGTCGGTGGCCGTCCAGCGGGCGCTGCGGTCGGCCCCAACGGTGTCAAGCGCGCCCATGAAGGTGCCGTCGGGGTTTGGTGACCGTCCCCAGATATGCCCTTTGTCCAGATGCGTGTGCATGTCGGTGAAACAGGGCAGGACCATCGACCCCTTCATATCAATGGCAATCGGTTGCTCGCCCGCGATGCAACCGTCGGCGAGGCTGATGTTGGTCTTTGTCAGGTCGCCGTCCTGCCCCAACAGGCAGGCGGGAACGGTAACGTTGATCAGGGTGATCGGGCCACCCGGCAGCTGCATAAAATCCATCATACTTCTCGTTTTATGGCACTTTCATGCCATTTGCGCAGGGTGAAATGCGATAGCAGGGCCGTCAGCGCAAAGATCACTACACCGACGACGGCGATCAGGAACAAGGCCGCGAACATGCGGGGGATGTTCAGACGATAGCTCGCCTCAAGGATCCGGAACGCAAGGCCGGATCCTGCGCCGCCGGTGCCCACCACATATTCGGCAACGATGGCCCCGATCAGGGCAAGACCACCCGCGATGCGCAGACCACCAAGGAAATAGGGCAACGCCGAGGGAAGTTGCAGGTGGATTAGTTTCTGCCAACGACTTGCGTGATAGATGTTGAACAGGTCGCGCAGATTATGGTCGGTGGATTTAAGGCCAAGCGTGGTGTTGGACAGGATCGGAAAGAAGGCCACGATCCACGCGCAGATCAGAACGCGGGCGGTGGGTTCCTTGACATAGATGAAGATCAGGGGGGCGATGGAAACGATGGGGGTGACCTGCAGGATCACGGCATAGGGATAGAAGATCAATTCGGCAAAGCGGCTTTGGTTGAACAGAATGGCAAGCAGCACGCCGCCGCTGACCGCGACACCAAGCGCCATGATGGTGATCCACAGCGTGACCTTGAGCGAGGCGTAAAGCATCGCCCAGTCCTTGATCAGTTGTTCCCAGATACGGCCGGGCGAGGGCAGGATATAGTGGGGAATGTCGTTCCAGGCGACCACCCTGTCCCACAGGAACAGCGTCCCCAGCACGACCAGAACCGGCAGTAACCAGCGGGCGATGCCCTCTACCCGGCGGGCACGGGCGCGGCGGGCCTCTTCTGCATCCCAGGTCGCTTCGGCGGTGTTGTCGGCCAATGTCATACGGGTTCCCCGATGGCTTCCAGAAGCGCGTTCGACACGACATGGGTGTGGGCGGCGTATTCAGCCGAAGTGCGGAAATCCATGCCGCGCGGGTAGGGGGCGGTGACGACCAGTTCCTCCACTACTCTGCCCGGACGGGCCGCCATGACGATAATCCGGTCGGACAGGAAGACGGATTCAAAGACGGAATGGGTAACGAAGATCACCGTGCAGCCGATGCGGGATTTAAGGGCCAGAAGATCATCGTTCAGTTTCTGCCGGGTGATTTCATCAAGGGCGGCAAAAGGTTCATCCATCAGAATCAGCCGGGGGTTCGTCACCAAGGAGCGGGCAATGCTGACCCGCATCTTCATGCCGCCGGACAATTCGCGTGG
>JANMDH010000222.1:0-18220 GCA_031376195.1 Gemmobacter sp.
CTCGATATGGTCGCTTAGTCGTTGAACAAACCACCCTCCGGTAAACCCGGGGCGGTTCACTGGCGTGCTGGCGCACGGCCGAGTAAGTGGGCAACCATCAATGAGGTTTCATACAGCGATGACGAAATCACTGTCGTGCACGTGGAACACTTCAAATCGCAAGGGGCGTTGATCCCGAACTGGCTAAGCGGTAACGGACATCCAAGAGGAAAACTTGGCCTTGCCGCCAGAGCAGCGATAGCCCACGCCCTGAAAGCCGATCGCCGAACAATTACAATGAGAACATCATAGTGCTATGGCGAAAACGTAGTGCTCATCACTATCGGTCGTGGCCCGCCACTTTGGAAACACAGGGCACCACGCCGCCGCTGGCCCATTTGCATGAACGTGTCCGCGCAGATCGGCCTTCCATTTCACAATGAAACTCGCCGCCCACGATCTCGACGCACTGGGCCGAGGTGCACGCGGGATATTTGGGTTATACTCCTTTTCTCCCCCGGCCCGCAGACCCTTTGTCGGCCATTCTGAACCCTCGCTTCGAACGCAGGTCGGATGTGGCGCGGGACGGGGTTGCTTTGGGCGATCCGGAACAATAACGAACGGCGGCAAGGAACGCGCAGCCCTTTGGGCAGACAGCACGGCCCCTTTTTCACGCCCGACATACCGCGAATGTACGCACGTAAAGAAGACGTTCCGCAGACGTGCAGTATACCCGTTTTTTCCAGCAATTCCGGCAGTTTTGCGGCCAAAGGCAGCTTTCCGCCACCCTGCCCGCCATCCGCGCTGGACGGATGCCGGACCGGCGGCTTATTCTTTCATGAACCACCGACAGAAAGGGGCCGCACATGCGCTGGATCGTCCGCATCATCGCGACTCTTGTCGTGCTTGTCCTTCTGGCGGTGGTGGCCTTGTTCCTGATCCCTACGGACAAGGTCGCACAACTTGCCGCCAGTCAGTTTGAACGTGCCACCGGGCGCGCGATGACGATCACAGGGGCGGTCAGCCCCAGTTTCTGGCCCACGCTGGGCGTCACAACAGGGCCGGTGACAGTGGCCAATGCCACGTGGTCGCAGGAAGGCCCGATGCTGCGCGCCGAAGGTCTGTCCATTCGGATGGACGCGCAGGCGCTATGGGGGGGTGCCATGCGCATCACGGGGGTGGAGGCTGTGGCCCCGGTGATCCTGCTGGAACGCAATGCGGCGGGGCAGGGCAACTGGGAATTCGGCGACGCGCAGACGGCAGATGGCACCGGTGCCGCGCCTTCCACATTCACACTCGACAAGGGCATGATCCGTGGCGGTGCGCTGACCTATATCGACCATGCCACGGGCAGCCGGATCGCGCTGACCGCCATGGACGCCGACCTGACCCTGCCCGCCTATGACGGCCCGGCAGAACTGCAGCTGACGGCTGTTATGAACGCGCAGCCCTTCACCACGACGATTGCCGTGGACACTTTCGGGGCGGCTTTGGCTGGCGATATCAGTGACTTGAACCTGACCGCCGCCGCCGGGCCCGCCAATATGGTCTTCGACGGGCGTGCGGGTCTGTCCCCCCTGATGGCCGAAGGGGCAGTGGAGGCTGATCTGGGCGATCTGACCACCCTGATGGCCCTGCTGGGCCTGCCGCAACCCGACCTGCCGCAAGGGTTTGGCGCGGACAGGATCGCGCTGACCGGCATGGTCACCCTGACCGATGCAGGCACGGCACATCTGAGGGGCGGTGTGATCATTCTGGATGAAAACCAGCTGTCCGGCGATGCGGATCTTGACCCGAACGGCACCCGTCCGGCCCTGTCGGCCAGGGTCCGCGCGGCGAGTCTGAACCTGTCATCCGTGTCGGGTGGCGGCTCTGACGGACCATCCTCAAGCGGTTGGCCGAAAGACCGGATCGACATCAGCGCCTTTGGCCTGATGGACGCGACCATCGCCCTGACGGCGGACAGCATCGATCTGGGGGATGTCACCCTTGGCCCCACGCGAGCGATCATGACGCTCGACAATGCCCGGGCGGTGTTCGACCTGAAACAGGTCACGGCCTATCAGGGCAGCGTGTCGGGCCAATTCGTAGTGAACGGGCGCGACGGATTGTCAGTGGGTGGCGATCTGGCGGTCAAGGGCATCGCCCTGCAACCCCTGCTGACGGATTTCGGCGATACCGACCGGCTGATCGGAAATGCCGACGGGCAGATCAGATTTCTGGCGTCCGGCAGTTCGGTCGATGCGATGATGCAGACCCTGTCGGGCGAAGGGCAGGTGTCGCTTGGCAAGGGGGAATTGCGCGGCCTTGATCTGGCGGGCATGCTGCGGACGCTCGACCCCGGCTATGTGGGCGAGGGGGCAAAGACGATCTTTGACAGCATGACGGCGAGCTTCACCATCAAGGACGGCGTGCTGCGCAATGACGATCTGGCGCTGTCCGCCCCGTTAATCAGCGTGGGGGGCAAGGGACGGGTCAATCTGGGCCAGCAGACGCTGACTTACCGCGTTGTGCCAAAGGCGCTGGCAGGGGCGGATGGGACGGGCGGGTTGAAAGTGCCGCTGGACATCACAGGGCCGTGGAGCGACCTGTCCTACAAGCTGGATGTGGAGGCGATGACCGGCGTCGATGTAGACGGCGAACTCAAAGCGCGGCTGGCCGCCGAGGCGAAAGACCGGCTCGGCATCGTCGCACGAGACGGGGAAAGCCTGGAAGGCGCGGCCCGGCGCAAAGCGCAAAAGGCGCTGGAGCGCGAGGCGGCAAAGGCCCTGAAAGAACTGCTGGGCGGAAACTGAGCGTCGGCCCTTAACGCCGCCGGTCCCGCCGTGCCGACATTGGTTGGAACGCCACCCCGACATGCGCCTCGCAATAGGGTTTTCCCGGTACCGATTGCAATCCGCAAAACCAGAAATCTTCGGTCGCGGGGTCGCCGATCGGCCATTTGCAGGTGCGTTCAGTCAATTCCATCAGGGTCAGCCTGCGCGCCCGTTTTTCCACTTCGCGCACCGACGCCAGCACTTCGGGGCTGATCTCGTTCAGGCTTGGTTGTGGCGGCAGGGGCTGGCCT
Organism: Gemmobacter sp.; assembly: GCA_031376195.1. Taxonomy (GTDB): domain Bacteria; phylum Pseudomonadota; class Alphaproteobacteria; order Rhodobacterales; family Rhodobacteraceae; genus JANPIX01. The sequence continues at coordinate 3,047 of JANMDH010000222.1, forward strand.
GCCGGAATGATCGCCTTGCGGATCGGCAGGGGGGTCACCGTCGCACCGCTGGCGGGCGGGGAGGGGCGGTCGGTCACGGGCCGTGCTTCGGGCATCCGGACGGGTTCGCTCGGGGCAACCGGACGGATGGGTGCTGCGGCCACCGGTGTTTCCACCACGGGCGTCAGATCTTCGTCTGCTGCCCCCCCTGCGCGGTTCGACAGACCCAGGCGGTGCACCTTTCCGATCACCGCATTACGCGTGACGCCGCCCAATTCCTTGGCGATCTGGCTGGCCGACTGACCCTCGCCCCACATCTTCTTGAGCGTTTCAACACGCTCGTCGGTCCATGACATGGCGATCTCCGGTCATTCTGATCTGAAGGATAGGCGCTAGGCCTGTTGTAGACATTTTACCTAGGCACGCGGCGGATCACAAGAACCTGCTTTCACAAGATCCAGAAAGACTGGACAGCGTGCAAATCATCCACTAGCAAACGCTTATGGTGATGTTTCGCGCCCCTTTTTCATTGAACCGACGCCTGCGCCGACGCGCATAATTGGCGTTGACTTGGCATGCCCTGCGCCTGCCACATGTGCAAACCCCCTATTTCCATTGACGTGCTCCCCGGTCTTTGGCACCCCTAGACCTTCTGTAAAGGATCAGTCCGATGATTTCTGCCGTTCTGCCCACCTACAACCGCGCGCCGATGGCGTTTACGCATGGCACGGGATCCTGGCTGGTGGCCGACGATGGCAGCCGATACCTGGATCTGGGGTCGGGCATCGCAGTCAACGCGCTTGGCCATGCCCATCCGGCACTGGTGCAGGCGGTCACGGATCAGGCCACGAAACTGTGGCATATCTCTAACATCTACCGCATCCCGGAACAGGAACGCCTTGCTGAACGGCTCGTCGCGGCGACCTTTGCCGATACGGTGTTCTTCACCAATTCGGGAACCGAGGCTGCCGAACTCGCCATCAAGATGGCGCGCAAATACTGGTATGAAAAGGAACAGCCGGACCGGGTAGAAATCATCGCCTTTGACGGGGCCTTTCACGGGCGGTCCACCGGGGCCATCGCTGCGGCGGGGTCGGAAAAGATGACAAAGGGTATCGGCCCGCTGATGCCCGGTTTCACGCATCTGAAATGGGGCGACCACGATGCCCTGCGCGCGGCGGTCACGGACCGCACGGCGGCCGTGATGGTGGAACCCATTCAGGGCGAAGGCGGCATTCGCGTGATGCCGGACCAGTGTCTCAAAGGCCTGCGCGATCTATGTGACAGCACGGGTGCCCTTCTGATCCTGGACGAGGTGCAATGCGGCATGGGGCGCACGGGCCGTTTATTCGCGCATGAATGGGCGGGGGTGGAGCCTGACATCATGATGGTCGCGAAAGGCATCGGCGGTGGCTTTCCCCTTGGCGCGGTGCTGGCCACCGAAAATGCGGCAAGCGGGATGGTCGCGGGCACGCATGGATCGACATACGGTGGCAACCCCCTCGCCTGTGCGGTGGGCAATGCGGTTACCGCCATCATTGCAGAGGATGCCTTCCTTGCGGAAGTCCGTCGCAAAGGCGCTCTGTTCCGGCAGGGGCTGGAGGGGCTGGTCGCCTCGCACCCGCAGGTGTTTGAGGAAGTGCGCGGCCAGGGCCTGATCCTTGGCCTCAAGTGCAAGGTCACGAACACCGATGTCGTCAAGGCAGGCTATGCCCAGCACCTGCTGATCATCGCCGCAGCCGACAATGCGGTCCGCCTGCTGCCCGCGCTCAACATCGCGGACGCGGATATCATCGAGGCGCTGGCCCGCCTCGACCGTGCGGCGGCCACACTGCATGTTTAAGGCTTTCTTCTTATCACCGATATCTCACGCGGGTCGCCATCAATGCGCCGTTGGTTCAGGCCCGATGGCAACGGGCTGCGACACCCCCGGCTTTCGTCACCAGGATCCGACATGAACCATTTCTTCGACATCCACAAAACCGCCGCCGCCGATCTGCGCGGGATGATCGACAACGCCCATGCGATGAAAACCGCCCGTAATGGCCGCCCTAAGGGTACGCCCGACGATGACCAGCCTCTTGCCGGTCACATGGTCGCGCTGATCTTCGAAAAACCCTCCACCCGCACCCGCGTGTCGTTCGACGTCGGTGTGCGGCAGATGGGTGGGCAGACGATGGTCCTTTCGGGCAAGGAAATGCAGCTGGGCCACGGTGAAACCATCGCCGATACGGCGCGCGTCCTGTCGCGCTATGTCGATCTGATCATGATCCGCACGTTTGAAGAGGCGACCCTGCTGGAAATGGCCGAACATGCGACCGTGCCGGTCATCAACGGGCTGACCAACCGCACCCATCCCTGCCAGATCATGGCTGATGTGATGACCTACGAAGAACACCGGGGCCCGATCGCCGGGAAAAAGGTGGTCTGGGCAGGCGACGGTAACAATGTCTGCGCGTCTTTCCTGCACGCTGCCGGCCAGTTCGGGTTCGATTTCACCTTTACCGGGCCCGAAACTCTCGACCCTGAGGCGGACGCTTTGGGTTTCGCGCGCACCAAAGGCAGCCGGATCATTATCGAACGCGACCCCGCTTTGGCCGTGCAGGGGGCCGATCTGGTGGTGACGGACACGTGGGTGTCGATGCACGATCCTGAATCCGCCAAGGAGCGCCGCCACAACCAGCTGCGCGGCTATCAGGTGAACGAGGCGCTGCTGGCCCGCGCCAAACCCGATGCCCTGTTCATGCACTGCCTGCCCGCCCATCGGAACGACGAGGCGACAAGCGCCGTGATGGACGGCCCGCATTCGGTGATCTTTGACGAGGCTGAAAACCGACTGCATGCCCAAAAGGCTGTCATGCGCTGGTGTCTGGGGGTTTAAGGGCCTTGAAAGTCTGGGACGTCAAAAGGGGCGTGTTTCAGGCACTTTCCTTTTCATGAACGGATACTCAATGAAAACAGCGATGAAAATTGCATGGACCAAGCTGATCCCAAGATAGATCACCCACGACCAAGCTGGTCCAAGGTCAAAGTTTTTTGATAACAGAATGCTCAAGGGGCCAAGCGGGAAGTGCACCAGATAAAGTGAATAGCTTATCCTTGCCCCGAAACGAAAGACGGGTTCCAGCGGAAGGTGAACCTGTTTCAGGTTGATTGCCGCGATCAGAAGGGCAGAAAAAAGAATAGCAATGATAAGTGGTTGAAGAGTGTAATCCCACCAGTCGGTCTGTGCTAACAGGTCGTGATAGCCAAGCAAAAAGGACAAAGCAAAAAGGGTTGTGGCGAGCAGGTACAAGCCTGTTCGCGGGGAAAAACGGGTAAAACCGTAATCATGTGCGATGGCGATCAGGAACCCGAAAACAAGTGGTTCCAGGCAGGCATAGAACGGGCTGCGCAGATCACTCCAGAAAATGAGATTATCATTAAAATCCTCGGTGACAAAAAGGACAGTGCGGATCAGCGGTGAGGTCATTGCGACAGCCAGCCCAACGGCCAAAATCTTGGGCCACGTTCTTAAGGATAGAACAAAAAGCAACACTAACGGGATGATCGCGTAAAACTTGGCTTCTACACCCAGCGACCAGAACACGATGTTGATATCGCTCGGAAAGTAATCCTGAAGGAACAGGATGTGATATCCAATTCGTACAACAAGATTTTCGGATGAAACCGGAAAAAATGGAAAATATCCTGTAATTACAAGAAGGAGGACAAAGTAATAGGCTGGCACAATACGAAGTATCCGTCTTGTCGCATATTGCGCGATGTTTATTTTTCCGTTTGCCCGCAATTCACGAAAAAGCCCGCTGGTGACAAGATATCCGCTCATTACAAAAAACAGGTCTACTCCCATCCAACCGTTAAGGGTCGCCTTTTCCCACCATGACACCGCTGGTCCGGCATTGATCTGCCTTGGCGCATGGCGGGCCAGCACAAGAAGGATTGCAAATGTCCGCAGAAGATCGAGCCAAGGGTTGTCCGACGGGTGCGGTGCCAGCGCCTCTGCGAACCGACTTAGTATGGAAAACGGGCTTTGATTTTCGGCGGGGCTTCAGTCATCAAAGACGGCTCCATGCGGCTGATTTAGTAACGTGGCTGGTAAGAAGCCCTGTCACAACTATTTTCCGTACTTGAGTCGCGCGATCGAGCCGTGGCCGCGTTTTGCCGCTTTATGTTGGTGCCCTTTCATGTGCTGGGCATCGTGGTTCGGCAGAACTGCGCAAAGGCAGTCCCCCTCAACCCATCCGATGCTTCAGCACCACCGGCAGCACCAGATCCTCTTTGTCAGTCAGGTGCCGGATCAGCATCCGGTCCAGCCCCGCCAGATCGTTATGCAACTGCCCCACTGCGTCTTGCTGCACTGCATCATCCGCAGCCTACCAATGGCAAGGGTATGCTTGACAGTTCGATGCCGGGCCCCGATCAAAGTCGTCAACTGTCCCGGAAAGGACCCCATGCCATGCACGCACAATCCGTTGCCGTTTACGACCGTTTCCTCGGGGCCCTGTCCAACATTCTGACCAAGGCCGAGGCGCATTGCGATGCCAGGAAAATCATGCCCGAGGCGTTGTTGGGGTTCCGACTGTTCCCCGATATGCTGCCCCTGACAGTTCAGGTGCAACTGTCCTGCGATTTTGCGGCCCGTGCGGCGGCGCGACTGGCAGGGCAGGAGCCGAAGAGTTTCCCGGATAACGAGACGACATTTACCGAACTTCAGACCCGGATCGCCGCCGCCCGCGCCTATATGGCCAGCTTTTCGCCAGACCTGTATGCGGATGCGGCGCCCCGGCAGATCACGATCAAACAGCGCAGCGGCGATATGGTGATGTCGGGGCAGGCCTTCCTGAACATCTATTCCGCCCCACAGTTCTTTTTTCATGTGACGACGGCCTACAACATCCTTCGCCACAACGGGGTGGAGGTTGGCAAGCGCGATTACATGGGGGCCTGACCAAGGCCCTGATCCTGCGGGTCGCTCTGTCGCCCATCTGCGGCGGCGACGCGGCCTGCCAGGGCGCTGACGAGCAGCAACAGCAAGGCCAAAGCGCCGTAGGTCCAGCGGAAACCGATGTGTTCGGCGATGAAACCGATGCTGGAGGGGGCGATCAGGATGCCGGAATATCCGACCATCGTGACAGCCGCGATCCCTGCCCCCGCCGAAAGGCCGGGGTGATTGCCAGCAGCGGAAAACAGGATGGGCACCATGTTGGCAACGCCGATGCCGGCGATGGCAAAACTGGTGATGGCAATCCATTCTGACTGGGCCATTGCGCCGCCGAACATGCCGATGGCCGCAATCACGCCGGACACCTGCAACGTGCGCACCGCGCCGAAACGGTTGCGGATGCTGTCGCCGAAAAAGCGGATGATCGCCATGGTGCCTGCAAAAAAGCCGAAGGCATAACCTGAGGTCGCGACATCCGCCCCGAGTTCCTTTGACAGATACAAGGCGGCCCAGTCGAGAACGGCCCCTTCGGGCACCATGGAAAACAGCGCCATCCCGCCGATGATCCAAAGGGCAACATCGCGGGGCAGAAGGGCCGGTTTCGGCCCACCGGGGGCGGGCAGGGCGGCGGCGTGATCTTCGGACAGCAGAAAGGGCATCGCCCCCAGAACGATGATGCCGGACACCGACGCCGCCCAAAGCGCCTGCACCTCGGCCCCGTAAGCGGCAATGATCTGGCCACCCAGGATGCCGCCTGCAAATCCCCCCAAGCTCCAAAAGCCATGGCTTGATGACATGATGGCGCGGCCAAGGCGGCGTTCAACCTCGACAGCGTTCGCGTTCATCGCGACATCCATGCAGCCGATCAATGCGCCAAGGGCGGCCATGGCAACGGCAAGGATGGGGATCGACGGGGCATAGACAACGATGGGCAGAACCGGGACGACCGACAGGGCAAAACTGCGCACAACGCTGCGCGATCCGAACCGGGCGATCAGGCGGCCCGCGAACAGCATCGCGCCCACCGCCCCCAGCCCGAGGACAAGGATCAAAAGGCCAAGCGTGGTTTCGGTGATCTGATGGCGCGGCAGCAGCAGCGGAATTTGCGGGGCCCATGCACCCATGACAAACCCGTTGGCCAAAAACATCGCTGCAACCGCCCAGCGTCCGCGTTGTGCGTCAAGATCCATAGGTTGTCCCCTTGCTTTGCGCAAAGCGATAGTCCGGCACGATCCCCGGCGAAAGGGCCTTGGGTTAACAAGTTGTGACGGATCGTAACAAGGCAGCGATTGGGGTGGAAATTGGCCTAGTCGGTGGAAAGAAACTGTTCATCGATCAGAATATCGCCCTCCGCACGGAACACCATCGATCGGGTGGGTTGTGATCCGTCTGTCGGATATTGGATCAACAGACCATCCCGCACCTCGTACCTGCCGCCCGTGGTGCTGTCATTGCTGCTGGAAAACCCGCCTGTCCTATCGCCGCCGACGTCGAAACTGCCAAAAGCACCACCAAAGCTCGATCCGTTATAGGTGCCGTCAGGCAGAAAGGTGGTGCCGGACGAGGCGGATATGCCGCCCGTCAAGCCCGCACCCGGGCTGAAGCCCGAGTAAAAAAAGCTGGAGACGTTGCCATCCAATGCGGTGCCGTCCGGTACCGTGCTGACTGCATTCACCGTCGTATCATTGTCCTTCCAGCCATCGCCATCAGCGGTCAACCGTTCCTTTTCGCCCGTCGCGAAGGTCAGGTACAACCGGTTTCCGCTGTGCCGATAGGTTCCGAATGATCCGTCACCGGTGGCGATCAGTGCATCTGCATCAAGCGGGCGCAAACCGTTCGGGGGCGTGCCGTCATAGAAATAACCATCGTCCCAGAACACCAGACGGCGGTGCCCGATGTCCATCTTGACCATCATGTCCAGACCAAAGGTCGAATAGGTGTAAAAGCCCCAGTACAGCCCCGACAAATCCCCAGGCTTTGGCGCGGGCAGCAACGGCTTTGCCCCTTCGGACACGAATTTCAGATCGCTGAACATGGGTGAGATGTGGTCCTGAAACGTGGACATCGACGTCGCCAGATCTTCCTCATCAAAGGCAGGCCCCTGAAACGCAACCACTTCAAAACGATCGGAAAGTTCAAAGCCCATCACGATGAGAACGTTTGAATCCACCTTGACCCCGGTCATCGTGGCTGTGATGCCCCCCAGTTCGACCATGGCCGGTGCCTGCATGACGGTAATGTCTTTACGGTCTTCTTCATCGACAAACCGGGGAACCTGGTCAGCAATCCAGCGGTCCAGACGACCTGATTTTTCTTCGCCAACCGCGATATGGATATAGCAGTATTCGCAAACTTCGTCCGGGCTGTCATTGGTCAGGGTTTGTATCCCGCCCTCCAATCGCCCGACTTTCCAGTTGTCGGGGACGGCGTAGATCACATTGCCGTGCTGGCGATCTTCGGCAATCGCGGGATGCGCCAGTACGGCGAAACTGACCAGAGTGAGGGTGCGGATCATCAACTGCTCCTTACCAAGGGGTCTGGTCAGGGTGGCATTCCGGGCAGGTCCGGGCAAGCGACGCTATTGTGACCTTGGCGCGCCCCCTTCGAACTGGTTCGGGGCGGAATAGCCGCAGGGGGCCTCCTGCATTTCCAGATGCAGACGATCACCAGTGTAAGGATGCGCGCGGGCGACGTCTTCGTCGAACGTGATGCCGAGGCCGGGCGCGTCGGGCGGCAGGATGTAGCCGTCTTCCCATTTGATGGAATTGCGGATCAGTTTCTGGTGAAAGGCCCCGCCAGTTTCAATCGTTTCGGCAATCAGCAGGTTCGGGATCGAGGCCGCGAAATGCACATTGGCGGCCCACTCCACCGGGCCTGCATACAGGTGCGGGGCCATTTCGGCGTTGAACACCTCGGCCATGGCGGCGATCTTCTTGGCCTCCCATATACCGCCGACGCGCCCCAGGGCGGGTTGCAGGATCTTGACGCCGCCTGCACGCAGAAGGGTGCCGAATTCGGCCTTGGTCGTCAGGCGCTCGCCTGTGGCAAGGGGGATGCGGACGTGGCGCGCCACTTCGGCAAATTCCAGCAGGTTGTCCGGCGGGATGGGTTCTTCGTACCAGAGCGGATTGTACGGTTCCAGTTCGCGCCCCATGCGGATGGCCCCAGGGGTCGTGAACTGTCCATGCGTGCCGAACAGAAGGTCCGCACGGTCGCCAACCGCCGCGCGGATGGCTTTGCAAAAGGCGATGGAGCGGGTGATGTCAGACATGGCAGGTTCATGACCGCCGCGAATGGTATAAGGGCCTGCGGGATCGAATTTGACGGCGGTGAAGCCCAGATCGACGAAACGGAGCGCCGCCTCGGCAGCAGCATCCGGGTCGTTCCAGAAGGCGGCGCTTTCCTTGCCGGGTTCGGGGTAAAGATAGGTATAGCTGCGGATGCGTTCGTTCATCCTGCCGCCGATAAGCGCCCAGACGGGGCGATTTCGGGCCTTGCCGAGGATGTCCCAGCAGGCAATTTCCAGACCACTGAAGGCCCCCATGACAGTCGGATCGGGGCGCTGGGTAAAGCCTGCAGAATAGGCGCGGCGAAACATCAGTTCGATGTTTTCGGGGTTTTCGCCTTGCATGTGCCGGGAAAACACATCCTCGATCACCGCAATCATTGCCTTGGGGCCGACGGTGGATGCGTAAACCTCACCGTAACCGATGATACCGTCATCCGTGGTGAGTTTCGGGAAGATCCAGTACCGCCCGCCCCAGCCTGGGGCAGGCGGGGCGACAACGAAAATCTCTAGGTCTTTCAGGCGCATGATCTTGGCCTTTGGATTGGGGGGAGAAGCTGGGGGTTTCACACCCCCGGCCCCCCGTGGGATACTTTCAGACAGAAAATGGGGGAAGTGGCACCGGGCGCGCGCGAACGCGCGACATCAAGGTGACGCAAACGAGCATCAGCAGGGCGGCAAGCAGGAAAGGCGCACCCGGGGCAAAGATCGCGGCACCCGGCGCGGTGAAGGCGGCGAAGGTGCTGGTCATGATCAGGGGGGCGGTGATCATCGCGATAGCGTTCAGCGAGGAAAGGACCCCCTGCACCTCGCCCTGGGCATCGGGGGCGATGTCGCGGGAAATTAGGGCTTGCAGGGCCGGGGTGACAACGCCGCCAAGGGCAGTAATAGGCGTGATGGCAAGGGCGAGAGGGCCGGAGGTGACAAGGCCGAGGGCGGTAAGGGTGACGACATCGACCCACATGCCCAGATAGGCGGCCCTCTGTTCGCCAAAACGGCGGATCAGGGGGCCAACAAGCAGGGCCTGACCCACGGCAAAGCAGATGCCGTAGACGGCGAGCGAGATGCCGACCATCGTGGTGGACCAGCCAAACCGGGCCTGTCCGAAATAGGCCCAGACGGCGGGATAGACGTTCATCGCGATGCCAAGGATCAGGAAAACAAGGAGAGGCAGGCGCAGTTGCGGCAACCGGGTGACGGCCATCAGTGCCCCGAGCGGATTGGCGCGGCCAAGGGAAAAGGGGCGTCGGGTGGCGTCGGTGACGGTTTCCGGCAGGATCAGGGCCCCGAAGATCAGGTTGGCAAGGGCAAGTGCTGCAGCGGCATAAAAGGGCGCGCGGATGTCAATGACGGCGACCAGACCGCCAATCAGGGGGCCGAGAACAAAGCCGACGCCAAAGCAGGCGCCGATCAGGCCAAAGCGCGCGCCGCGATTTTCGGGCGGCGTGATGTCGGCGATATAGGCAGCAGCGGTGGAGTTGGTCGCCGCCGTGATGCCGGTCACAAGGCGGGCGGCGAGCAGCAGCCAGATGCTGCTGGCAATCGCCATGACCAGATAGCCCAAAGCCATGAATCCAACAGAAATCAGCAGGACAGGGCGGCGCCCGTAGCGGTCGGACAGGCTGCCCATGATGGGGCCGAACAGGAATTGCATGATCGCGAAGGAGGCGGACAGGGCTCCGCCCCAGACGGCGGCCTGCGCGAGCGACCCGCCTGTAACCTGTTCCAGCAAGCCGGGCATGACGGGAAAGATCAGGCCGATGCCGATGGCGTCGAGGGTGATGGTGACAAGGATGAAAATCAGGGGCAGGTTGCGTTGCATGGCGTGACCCTAACCGGGCGAGGCCAGCGCTTACAAGTGCCCGATACGGTGCAGGAAACCGATGATCAGGGCGGCGTATGCATCGGGTGTCTCAACGCAGGGCAGATGGCCGGGGCCGCGCATCAGATGGAACCGGCTGCCCCGGATCAGGTCGGCAGTTTCGCGGACCAGATCGGGCGGGGTGACGGCGTCGTTGCTGGAGGCGATCACCAAGCTGGGCAGGGTCAGCCCGGCCGTAGGGGTGTAGAAGTCGGTGCCCGCGATGGCGGCGGCGCAGCCTAGCCAGCCTTCCACCTGGCACCCCTGCAGCACGTCGCGCCACTGCACGGCCTTGTCTCCTGCCAGAAAAGTGCGTGAAAACAGGCGCTTCATGGTGTCATCGACGCCCGGGATAAGGCCCTGACCCCGCACCTCGTCGATCCGCGCCTGCCAGTGCGCCTGATAGCCGATCTTTGCCGCTGTGTTCGACAGGATCAGGGCGCGCACCTGATCAAGGCGTTTCACCGCCAGCCCCTGCGCCACCAGCCCGCCCATCGACAGGCCGAGGAAAACGCAATCCCGCACCCCAAGATGATCCAGCAATCGTTCCGCATCCCGCACCAGCGCGCCCATGGCATAGGGGGCAGGGGGTGTGTCGGAGCCGCCGTGGCCGCGATGGTCATACCGGATGACCCGCAGGCTGGGGGGCAGAAGGGGGATCACGGCATCCCAGACCGTCAGGTTCAGGCCGAGCGGGTGGGACAGGACGAGTGCCGGGCCATTTCTGGGCCCCTGATCGAGGTAATGCAGGCGCAGGTCGGGAAGGAACGCGACGGGCATCACGCAAAGCGCTGCAGGCAGCCGATGAATAGGTCGCGGTCCACATTTCCGCCGGATGCGATAGCAATCACGGTGTCGTCGGCGAACTGATCGGGCAGGAACAGGGCGGCGGCGAGCGCGGCGGCCCCGCCGGGTTCCAGCACGATATGAAGGTGGCGGTAGGCGAGCGCCACCGCATGTAGGGCCTGATCGTCGGTGATCACTAAACCTGGTCCCGCGAGGGCCTGCATGATCGGGAAGGTCATCACCCCGGGCGACGGCGCCAGCAGGGAATCGCAGGCGGAGCCGCTGGTCGTGGCGTTCCGTTCGATCTTGCCCGAGATCAGACTGCGGGCGGTGTCGTCAAAGCCTGCGGGTTCCACGGTGCGCATCCGCAGGGACGGGGCGCGGGATTTCAGGGCGATTGCGATGCCGGCGGCCAGCCCGCCCCCCGAACAGCAGGCCAGCACATCGGCGCGGTGCACCCCGGCCTCGACCGCCTGTTCGGCAATTTCAAGGCCGACGGTGCCTTGGCCTGCGATCACCATTTCATGGTCGAAAGGCGGGATCAGGGTCAGGCCGCGCATCGCGGACAGGCGGATGGCGATGGCATCGCGGTTGTCATGGGCGCGGTCATACAGGATCACCTCGGCCCCGTATCCCTTTGTATTTGCGATCTTTACCGGGGGCGCATCAGCGGGCATCAGGATCACGGCGGGCACGCCATGGGCCTGCGCGGCACAGGCGAGGCCCTGGGCATGGTTGCCGGAGGAGAAGGCGATGACACCCCGCGCGCGGTCGTCATGTGACAGGGCAGAGATGGCCGCCCAGCCGCCCCGGAACTTGAACGACCCGGTGTGCTGCAGGTTTTCGGCCTTGATCAGAACCCGGCGTCCGGCAAGGGCGTCAAGGGCGGTGGAGGACAGCATGGGCGTCCGGAGTACGTGGCCCGCAAGACGGAAGGCAGCGGATTCGATCTGGGCGATATCGGTCATTGGGGGCCTTTGGGGGGAGGGGTTAATGAGGCGTTGACGGGGCTGCGGCGGGAGGCGATTTAGGGGGAGTAAGGGGCTGAAACTGCGAGGATTTTAACGTCTTCCGGGCGTCTTCTGGACGTCTTCTTTACGTACGTACGTTCGGGGTGAGGCGAGGGAGGGTGTGTGCGTGCGCGCACCATTTCATGCCGCAACTGGTGCGTTCAGGCACACACCCTATGGGGCGCGTTGTGCGGGTATGTTGGAGCGCGGGGCCGGGTGAACCCCGCCCTGAAGTTTCTTCGATGGTGATAAAGTTGGTCATTGGGGGATTTCCCGCGACAGGTCGGTTAATCCGACATAGGGGGCCAAGGGCTGGCGCGGGTCAAGAGGTGCGGGGAAAGAGGACTGATGGGCTGAGCGCCCTTCGCCGCTTTGGCGGAGACTGAGCGCCTTGAGCCTATCCCGGTCATTCGCCCTGCAGGCCTGAGGCGCGATCACCGTGCAGGGAGAGGAATACATCCGGCCCTGATCGGCCTGTGGGCGGCGTTACTTGCGGCGTGGCAGAGTTCTTCAAAACCGATACTCAGTCGGAGTTGCAGCACCATGTTTGAGATAATGTTATCGAAATGGGCGTCGATGCTGTTCGATCCTGCGGCATAGATACATTGAAGACCCGGGCGCAACGCGACCGGAGTCTATAAGTCACGATTGCTCAAATCCTGCGCACAAAGCCTTCTGCAACAACAACGCAGGCCGACCATGCCCCCAAAAATGCGATGTCAGAGGCGAGGCCCACGGGAGGCTTCCCCGTGATCAGGTAAATAGGGAAAAACACCATCGTCACGGCTGTGGCCCCTATCCCTATTGCATAGGCGCGGATCATCCAGTTGCGGTGACGGGTAAAATCCCGCTTGTAGATGGCCTGCATCGCAATGGCCAAAGCGACACCTAACGCGATTCCGAACAGCAACCGCCCACTGCTGATGGCCACCGAGTAGGTGTCGGGAAAGCGCCAAAGCAGACCCAGCGAACTCAGCGAGATCATCACCCCCGCCGCGACAAACATGCGCCCCAAAACGCGGTGCAAAAGCCCGTATCTGGGCATCAGAGCACGACCAAACTGGATTGGTCCGAGGATACCAAACGTGGCGCCGCCCAGCACATGCATGAAATGCCAGACGGGGGCGGCGCTCAGCCTCTGACTGTCCTCAGGGAGGGCACCCAGTGGGATTTGAACCACTTGCACCAACGCCAAAAGGATCGTGAGCAGAGTACCAAAATACAATGCGACAGGCACCACAACAGGGCTGGCGAAACGACGAGTCATCTTTGCAATCCTTCCGACGTGTTGCGGTGCGGGCCTTCCGGAGGTCGCCTTACACTTCCGCCTGCGCGGTGCAGCACTTTGCATTTCAGCCAGATGTGGTCGGCGGTTTCCGGTAACAGCCTAGAATTCATAGCGCAGCCCGATCACGACCGATGTCAGGGTTTCGCGCTTGACGATCGGACTGTCGGTCACGCCTTCGGGCAGGAAACTGGTTTCCACGCCGCCCGTCAGCGAAACATGGTCCGCAAGGGCGTAACTGGCGTTGATGCTGATGGACGGAATGACCGACGCCCCGACCCGATACGCCGCGAGCGACCCGCGCGCCTCGGCGGGAAGGACGCCATAACTGTATGTCGCAAGATCCGCGTCCATCCAGGTAGCACCCACCTTTGCACCGATCGTGAAGCGATCGGAAACGTTGAAGCCGGTCGAGAGCGAGGCATTCACGGCCATACCGCCGTGCGTGTCCGAGACGTCTTGAAGCGACTCGAGTTCTGCCTCGAAATCACCTAAAGTGAAGCGTGCGGACAGGCCGGCTTCGATGGCGATATCACGATTGAGATGTTCAAGACCGGCGACATCGGCCGGGTCAGCGGCAAACCAGCGCGGTGCCAGCCGTGCCGAAAGCGTGAAGTCCCCCCTTTGGATGACGTCGAAGGTCATGCCCGAGGTGCCGAGACTGAAACGGTCGCCTTCGATCAGGAAATCGGGGATCAGGCCGGTTTCGGTTTCGTCCTTGTCGAACGGTGACTGTCCGGCCCCCGCAAGAAGACCGATAGAATAGCGCAGGCCCTCAGCCTGCGCGCTGCCTGGAAGCGAAAGAACGCCAAGGGCGATCAGGAGAATCAGCTTCGGAGCGGAGCTGGGGTGTTGTCTAGAAGAGTGCATTGGTGTTTCCTTATACTTACATTGTAAGCCGCAGCGCCACCGCTATAACTTACACTGTAAGCATGTCAACCCAAATCGAGGACATGAAACCATGAAGACGTTCGACCAACCCCGGAGACCTGGCTTGACCCGGGCCTTGATCACCGAAGTTGCGCTGGCACTGGCCGATGCACGCGGTGTGGAAAGCCTGAGCATGCGCGCTCTGGCCAAGGAGTTGGGGGTGGAGGCGATGTCGCTTTATAACCACATCCGCAACAAGGATGATCTTTTGGACGCGGTGGTCGATACAGTGGTGGGGCGCATCGACCTGCCGAGCACAGGCAGCAACTGGCAGAACGAGTTGCGTGGCCGGGCGCACTCGATGCGGACGGTGTTTCTTGCTCACCCTTGGGCTCCTCCGATGATCGTGGGGCGGATCAATGTGGGCCCCAACATGTTGGCGCTTAACGAAGCCACGCTGGGCTGCCTGCGCGCGGCCGGGTTCAGCTACGTCGAAGCCGATCACGCGATGAACGCACTCGACAGTCTGATTTACGGCTTTCACCTGCTGGAAGGCAGCATGCCCGTGCAACCCGAAAACTATGCCGAAGCAGCACTTACCCATCTGCCCGCGATTGATGCGGATCGCTATCCGCACTTTTGCGCCCTGGGCCAGATGGTGGCCGAGGGCTCCTATGACGGGGTGAACCATATGGCGTTCGGGCTGGACCTGCTGTTGAAGGGGCTTGAAGCGCACCGCCGGGGATGACCAGCGCGCTTTCGCGTACCAGCAGGTCGGAGTTCGCGCCCCGGATCAAGGCGAGGGGGAGGTCTGCGCAGGCGTCATACCGGGGGCCACAGGTCGATGGGCGGGGCGTTCAGGGCGAGGGAGGTGAGCATGGGGGTGCGGAGGGCGTAGGCCGCAAAACGGAAGGCGGCGGATTCGATGGTGGTGGTATCGGTCATTGGGGGCCATAGGTTTATGAAAAGTTGAGGGGGTTGTGGGTGGGAGCGTTTGAGGCGAGTTAAGCGGCTGAAACTGTAGGGATTTTAACGTCTTCCGGGCGTCTTCTGGACGTCTTCTTTACGTACGTACGTACGTTTGGGGGTAGGCGAGGGAGAGTGTGTGCGTGCGCGCACCATTTTCTGCCACAATCGGTGCGTGCAAGCACA
>JANMDH010000228.1:0-2665 GCA_031376195.1 Gemmobacter sp.
GTTTGCGGAAATAGGCGATGAGGCCGGCCCCCCGGATGGCGCGGTCGGCGCGGACCGACATCAGGTCAGGGTTGCCGGGGCCGAGACCTGCGCAGATGACCCTTGCCATGCGTTATTCCTTGCGGCTTGCAAGGGCGTTGACCGCCGCGACGGTGATTGCCGATCCGCCGAGCCTGCCTGCGACGATCATCGCGGGGCAGGGCGTCGCGGCCATCAGGGCGGCCTTGGATTCGGCTGCCCCGATGAACCCCACGGGGCAGCCGATGATGGCGGCGGGGCGGGGGCAGGCGGGATCTTCCAGCATGTTGAGCAGGTGAAACAGGGCAGTGGGGGCATTGCCGATGGCGACGATTGCGCCCGCGAGGTGGGGACGCCACAGTTCAACTGCGGCGGCGCTGCGGGTGTTGCGCATCCGGGCGGCGAGGGCGGGCACGGCGGGGTCCTGCAGGGTGCAGAGGATGGGATTGCCCGCGGGCAGGCGGGTGCGGGTGATGCCTTCGCTGACCATGCGGACATCGCAGAGGATCGGCGCGCCGCCTTCGAGCGCTGCGCGGGCGATGACGGCCATCCGGTGCGTGAACTGCACATGCGCCTCCAGCCCGATCATGCCGGCGGCGTGGATCATGCGGACGGCGACAACCTCTTCCTCGGGGGTGAATCGGGTCAGATCAGCCTCTGCCCGGATCGTGGCGAAGGACTGGAGGTAAATCGCAGCACCGTCGGTTTCATAGATGTGTGGCATCGGCCCCCCTGAACAGGCGGGCAGGATCGCCCAGAAGGGTGGCGCGGGGCATGACACGGACGGCAGTTTCCCCGGCGTTTCCGTCACGGACAAGGCCGAAGCCGTGGCTTTGGCCGATCAGCGTCAGGTCTGCGATGCCCGGATGCGCGCAGCCCTTGGCGCAGCCGGAGATATGGAGGGTCCGGCCCGCAGGAACATGGGGGGCAAGCGCGCGGGCGAGGCTGCGGGTTTCCTGCAGACCCTGCGCGCAGCCGGGGGCACCCGTGCAGGCGACCACACGCAAGCGGGGGTCGGTTGGGTCGGTGATCAGGTGGGGGATTGCGGGGGCGTCGCGCAGGCCTTCGATCAGGACCATGCGCCATGGGGTGAGGCGGAGGGGGCCAAGGCTTGCCAGAGTTTCGGCGGTGATTTGGCCGAATTCGAAGGCGACAAGGAAGCCCTGCGGATGGGGCCCCGGCACGGGGGCTGGGGCGGTGGGGAATGGGGTCGTGGGCTGGGCCTTAATTCCCGTCCGCCCCGGGCTTGACCCGGGGCCATGTGGTGCATCGCCAACCGGTCGGGGCCCCGGCGCGTGGGCCGGGGTTGCGGTGGTGTGGGGGGAGGGCAAGGTTGCCCCGATTGCCAGATGCGCCGCCATTCTGCCGCGTCCATTTGTGGCCCCCCCCGAGGCCAGAAACCAGCGCGCGAGGTCCAGCGCCAGCGGGACGGCGGTTGCCGGGGTTGCGGCTGTGCCCGTCATCGCGCCATCGGCCCGGACCAGCAGCCCGCCCGGCCCCCGTTCGATCCGCACATCGGCAGGTGCGTCGCGCAAAACGGCCCTGCCCCCGGTATCTACCGCAAAGCCGAACTTGCCCGGCAGGTCCGGCGCGTCTGCTGCGGCCAAGGCCGTCTCAAGCCGCGCTGCGATTTCATAGGCTTCGGCATCGGCAAAGGGCGTGACAATGATGTTGCGCCGCCCCTCAACCGCCGCGTCGGGGTCGAGCAGACCCAAGCCCTGCAGCCCGGCGGTCAGCGCTGCCAGCCCATCTTCCCGCACGCCGCGCAACTGCACGTTCGCGCGGTTCGACAGGCTGAGAATGCCGTTCCCATAGGCCTGCGCCAACCGGGCCAGCCCCTGTGCCTGATCTTGCGACAGTCGTCCCAGATGCGGCCGCACGCGCACCAGCCAGCCGTCGCCCGACAGCATCGGGCGCAGGGCACCGGGGCACCAGCCTTTGATTTCGGGGGCTTTCACGATGGGCATGCTCATTCCGCAGCCCCCAAGGCCATCGCGATGGAATTGCGCCGGGTGACCCACAGCCCGGCCTCGGCCAGCGCGCGGAACTGATCGTGCATCGCCTGCAAGGCCTGCGGGTTTTCCCGTTCCATGAAGGCCGCCAGATCATCGCGCCCCAAGGTTGCGTCGTGATAAAGGTCGATCAGATGCGCCGGAACCGCGCGGGTCAGATGCGCGAAGGCGGCAAGATGATCGAGCGTCGCCGCCACCTCGGCAGCGCCCCGAAAGCCGTGGCGCATCATGCCGGTGGCCCAGTCCGGGTTGGCGGCCCGTGCGCGGACGACGCGGGCGATTTCCTCGGTCAGGGTGCGGGCTTGCGGGCGGTCGGGGCGGGTGGCGTCGAGGTGGTAAAGGGCGGGCGTCTGGCCGCCGAGGGAGGCAACTGCGGCGGCAAAACCGCCTTCATGGGCGGCATAATCGGAGGCCAGCAGGATATCGGTTTCGACCATATCCTGCACATGCGCGAAGCCGTCAGCGCCCCGCACCCGCGCCTCCAGCGCGGCGCGGTTCTGTGCGGCATTGCCCTGCGCGTCCATCGACCATTCGGCGGCGGCAAGCCAGGCCTGACCGGCGGCCATGCGCCCGGCCTCGGAATAATCATCAAGTGCCTGCGCCATGCCCATCCCGTACAGCCCCGGTTTCGGGCC
>JANMDH010000319.1:0-12174 GCA_031376195.1 Gemmobacter sp.
TACCGACATATCCTTCAAGGCGGCCTGTCTCGACACTCCGCTGCAGTGTTGCCGAAATTGCCAATCAAAAAGGGAATGTCCGTGCTGGATGTCGGCTGTGGCTGGGGAGACATGTCGCTCCAGGTGGCAGAGGTTGTCGGATCCACTGGGCGCGTCGTCGGCGTTGATTGCGTCGAAGCATTCTTGCAAGAGGCAAGGAAGGACGCTGCCGCAAAAGGGCTTTCAAACGTCCAGTTCTTGCGCGGTGACGCCGAGGTCGCGCTTCCCGAGAATGAGTTCGACTATGTGATTGCGCGTTTTGGCACGATGTTCTTCACAAATCCTGTCGCTGCCTTGCGACGGATGCGTAAGGCGCTCAAGCCGGGAGGGCAGATTACCCATATCGTCTGGCGACGGCGCGAAGATAATCCGGCCTGGCAGGAAGCAAAGGAAATTACCCTTCGGCATCTTCCGCCGCCGGGCGCAGACGCCGACACCTGCGGGCCCGGCCCATTCTCGATGGGCAATCAAGAGACGGCGGGCCTGATGATGAAGAGCGCTGGTTACGAGGATGTCACTTTCACCCGTGTGGACGAAAAGATCATGGTCGGCACAACCCCCGAAGAATGCATCGCATTCGCGTTGGCCATCGGTCCGGGGGGCGAGGTCTTCCGCGAAGCCGGTGTCGAGCTTGCCGAGGCCAAGCGTCCAGAGATCGAGCGCGAGATGCGGACCTTCTTCGAGAGCCAGGAACGGGACGGGCATGGCATTTGGGCACCCACCTCGTCGTGGGTGATATCCGCACGCAATCCCGGTTGATCGCAATTTCGTACCGGCACCGCACTGGTAGCCCTGTCAGAGGTCCCAGAAGGACAAAATGAAGTCCTCTTGGGGCTCAAAACGGTTTTGCCGCGCTTTCCAAAGGATTGTCCACTTAACATGTAGAACGGGTTCACAATCTCCACACCCGTCGGCGCAAAGTGACGCACATTTCGCGTGACCATTGTCGCGCCATACCCCAGAGCCGTCGCCGCGATCATCAGGTCATGACTGAAATTTCCAGGCTGAGCCGTAAGGTTACCCCAGACTTTTGCAACTGCCGCATCAAAAGGCAGAACCCGCGCATCAAAGAATATTTCGGTTCTTCCCAACCACGATTTCAGATCATTCGCAAAAGCCGGATTGATCGTTTCCTGCCGTGACACGACGCGCGTCAACTCGCCCAGACTTACCGCACTGATGAACAAATCCTTTTCCGGCACGCTGCGCAGCCAGTCCATGACCTTTGGATTGCGGCTTGGGCGGCGCATCGACGAAATGACATCGGTATCCAGCAGAAACATCAGAACTCAGTATTGCGCATTTTCATCGGAATGCGTTCAAACGAGTTCCGCGTCATCCTCAGGCCCGCCTTTGGGAAAGCTCATCAGACGCTCCAGAAGATTGCGGGGTTTTCCGGCCACCACCCGTGCGTATTCCTCTGCATCCATCACCACCACCGCAGGCTTTCCCCGCCGGGTCACCTTTTGCGGTACCCCTGCCATCGCGGCATCCACCACGGCGGAAAATTTGTTCTTGGCGTCTTGCAGGGTCCACATATCCGTCACTCATCTAGCCAGATGGCTAGCCAGATACACATCCGCCCGACCCCGGCGATCAATTTCGCGATATCCTGCGGCTGCATAGCGGCTATGCCACGATCCATAGTGTTCACGGCCTTGACGCGGGCGGTGCAGGTTCATAGCTTGGTCGTCTCATTCACGCCGATCCGGGGATTTATGCCATGGGCGCTGCCACTGTTGCCGTTACCGATGCCACCTTCGATGCCGAAGTCCGTCAGTCGGGTATTCCGGTTGTTGTGGATTTCTGGGCGGAATGGTGCGGCCCCTGCCGCATGATCGGCCCCGCACTGGAAGAACTGGCCACGCAATACGCGGGCAAGATCAAGATCGTCAAAGTGAACGTCGACGAAAACCCCGAAAGCCCGGCCACTTTGGGTGTGCGCGGTATTCCGGCGCTGTTCATGTTCAAGGACGGTCAGGTGATTTCCAACAAGGTCGGCGCGGCACCCAAGGCCGCGCTGGAAACATGGATCAAGTCAGCGATCTGACGGCGTCTGACGGATGGGAACGGGCGGCTTTGGGGCCGCCCTTTTCATTTGATGTGCCGTTCAATCCGCCCTGACCGGCCACCCGTGCCGCGCAAAACGCGCCAGAATTTGGGCTTCGGCCTCTGGCGCGCCGCCGTTGATGCAGTGGTGGCGAAAGAACCAGGTCCAATAGGTGTCAAAGTCCGGCAACGGGCCATCAGCCTGCGCAAAGGCCTGCGCCAGCCCGTCCCGTGGTACCGACCCGGCGATGTGATGAAAATCAACCTTCGCAAATAGAACCGCCGGTTTGTGCGCAAGATACCCGTTCAGTGCGACGGACGAATTCTGCGTCACGATCCGCTGGCAGCCAAGGATCAGCTCGGCAGTTGACGCCTGCACTGAAAACAACGGATGCTGCGCTGCAATGGCGGCCAGTGCGGCATGATCTTCGCCCGTATAGGTTTCACGCGGATGCAGGGTGGCGATGATCCGGCGGTCCGGAAAGGCGGAAATCGTCGCCCCGATCATCGCCACCGGGCTGGCGCTTTGAAACGATCGGTGGTCCTGCAGCAGGCCTTGCAGCGGCATCAGGATGAAGTCGCCCTTGTGCGCCGGGCGATCCCCGAACACCCCCTTGCGCCAGCGGGCGGAAAAGGCCTTTGCCCGGGCCGGATCCACCAGAGCGGGATCAAACCGGGCCAGCGCCACGTCGAAATTCCACCGCTCCTGCACCGCTTCGATCTGCCAGAACGGATAATGGTACGCCCGCCGCAGGCACAGGCAGTTCGGCCCGAACGGTTCCTGCATGTGAAACAGGTGATAACCCCGGCGCATCCGCGCCTTTGCCCGCTCCACCGCCGTATCCGCGTGATAAACCAGCGTCCAGCCCTGCGGTGTCAGTGCGCTGGCGATCCGATTGAAGATATTCACCTGCCCTGCCGCCGCCTGTTCGCGCAGGGGCGAATGCAGATAGATATGCAGAACCTCAGGCGGCATCGCCGGGAACCGTTGCCGTCAACTGCCGCATCAGCGCCCCGTGCAAGCCGGGCGCAGCCGCGATAACCCCGTTCGCCATGGGCCGCGCCTCGTTGAAACGCAGGTCCGCCCCCGTCTGATCACTGACCCGCGCCCCTGCCCGCCGCACAATCAGATCACCTGCCGCGATGTCCCATTCCCAGGCATCCCGCAGGGTGACCATCCCGTCATAACGCCCTTCGGCCACCAGACACATCCGGTAGGCAAGCGAGGATCGGAACACCCGCCGCACCTCCGGCACACCACCCGGCCAATGATCCGGCGTCAGGGTCGATGCCGTCGCCAGCAGACTTGCGCCATCCATTCCGGCCCGGTCGCTCGCCCGGATCGGCAATCCGTCGCGCAGGGCCGGGCCATCGGTCGTCGCCGTATAAAGCCGGTCCTTGGCAGGCAGATAAACCACCGCCGCCACGACGCAGCCCGCCTCGACCACCGCCAGAGAATGCGCAAAGTTTTCTTCCCCCGCGATAAAGGCCCGCGTGCCGTCGATCGGGTCGATGATGAACTGCCGTGTGGTGGACAAACGCGCCGCGTCATCCGGGCTTTCCTCGGACAGCCAGCCGTAATCCGGCCGGGCCGTGCGCAGCGTGGTCGACAGCATGTCGTTCACGGCGATGTCCGCCTCCGTCACCGGGCCTTGCCCCGGTTTTTCCCAGATTTGCGGGGCACCCCGCCAATAGCGCAGGGCGATCTTGCCCGCCGCACGCGCCGCATCCGTCAACAGGGCCAGATCATGCCCCGGCAAGCGTCAACCCTTCGACCAGCAGGCTGGGCACCCGCGTTCCCAGATGGGGACGGGCATCATTTGCGGGCGTGATCCGCATCAGCATGTCGCGCAGGTTTCCCGCAATCGTGCATTCGTTCACCGGATAGGCGATTTCGCCGCCTTCCACCCAGAACCCCGACGCGCCGCGCGAATAATCCCCGGTCGTCGCATTCACCGACGACCCGATCAGCGAGGTGATCAGCAGGCCCGTCCCCATGTCGCGCAGCAGATCGGCGCGGCTGGCGGTGCCGGGGGTCAAATCGATGTTCGACGTGGACGGCGACGGCGGCGAAGACGTGCCCCGTGCCGCATTCGCCGTGCTGGGCATCCCCAGTTTGCGCCCCGTGGCAAGGTCCAGCGTCCAGCCTGTCAGCACACCGTCCTGCACGATTGCGCGGCGCTTGGTCGCCAGACCTTCGCCGTCGAACGGGCGGCTGCCGGAAATGCGCGGGCGGTGCGGGTCTTCGATCACCGACAGGCCCTGCGGCAGAACCTGCATCCCCATCGCGTCGCGCAACCAGCTTGACCCCCGCGCGATGGCTGCCCCGTTGATCGCCGACAGCAGATGCCCGATCAGCGAATTGGCAATACGCTCATCATACAGCACCGGATAGGCCCCCGTCGCAGGTTTGCGCGCGCCAAGCCGTTGCAGGGCGCGTTCCCCCGCCAATGTGCCGACCACATCCGCCCCCGGCAAATCCGCCTGATAAATCCGCGATTCGGCTGACCAGTCCCGTTCCATCCCCGTGCCGGTGCCCACGAAGGCCACCGCGGAAACCGACCTGGATGATCGCCCGTATCCCCCCGAAAACCCGTTTGACGCCGCCAGATGTATCCGTTGCCGCCCGTACCCGCCGGATGCCTCGACCTGAACCACGCCCGCCTGTGCCAATGCCGCCGCCTCGGCCATCCGGGCGTCCGTCTCCAGTGCGGCGGGGTTCGGCTCGGCGCTTGTGTCTTCCAGATCGAAGGCTGCCATGTCCCAGCCGCTGGCCAGCTGATCCGCGTCCGCCAGCCCGGCATAGGGATCATCGGGTGCTTCGCGCGCCATCGCCACCGCCCGTTCCGCCATTTCCGAAACCGTCCGTGCCGATGTGTCGGATGCCGAAACGCAGGCCTGCCGCCCCCCGATCAGGACGCGCAGCCCCAGATCAATGCCTTCGGCCCGTTCCGCCTGTTCCAGCGCCCCTTGGCGAATATCGATGGACAAGGACGTGCCCTCCACCGCCATCGCGTCGGCGGCATCGGCCCCGGCCGTTTTCGCCGCCTCGATCAGCGCATGGGTCAGGTCTTGCAATCGGTTGGTCATGGTTCGCCCTTTCGTTTCCCTGCACCTATGCCGCGCAAGGCCCCCTGACAAGGATCAGGCCGTCACGGCCCCACCCATCGGCACCGCACGCATCGCCGCAACCAGCGCCGCATGCCGCGCCACGATCAGGGACTGGATGGCGAATACCCGGATTTCGTCAAAAAACCCTTCGACATCCAGCACGTTTACCGTTCCCAGCACCCAATCCCCGTCAATCACCGGCAGGTTCAACGCCGAAGCGCAGCCAAGCGATGCGATCAAGGCATGATCCGGGAACACATCCGCGAATTCCGCCACCGTGTTCGCGATGAAAGGCTCGCCTTCCACCAGGACCTGCAGGCTCCAGCGATCCTGCGAAATCGGTTTCGTGCCGGACACCGGATAGGCCGCAGGGTTCGAACTGTACGCCCGACGCGCCACCCCGGCGGCTGCGTCCTGCACCGTCACCGTAAACAGCCGCCCGCCAATGGCGGAATGCAATTCGGCAAAAACCTGATCGGGGGTCATTTTCAGTCCTTCAAACGTAAAAGACCGCCCGGACAATGCCGGGCGGCCCAGATCATTGCCCTGACGGCTTATTGCAGCTGCATCCCGTTCACGAACAATCCGCCGTCCTTGAATTCCACGTCCGACACCAGCGTATCTTCGCCCGTCCCCGGTTTCGCGAACATGCCCATCATCATCCGCGCGCCCATCAGCTGATCCTCCGGGATCATTCCCATCGCCGTCAGTTTGTCGAGCAGGGCATTGATGCCGCTTGCATTGAAGGACAGGGTTCCCGTGGGCTTTGGCATTCCCTGGAACGTCACCTTGTCCGTGTTGTCAAAGGTCAGCGCCCCGGTGCCCTTTATTTCGGCCCCAAGCCCTTTGACCGTCAGGTCCGCCAGATCAAGCGAATTCAGATCACCGGGTGCCGCCTCGCCCGTTTCCGCCGCCGCCATTGCCGCCTCGTCAAAAATACTGGCAGACAGCGTGCCCGTCCCCGTTGCATCCAGAATGAAGGTCAGCGGGTCGCGCGGCAGGTTTGCCGCCGGGTCCAGCATTCCCCAGATATCGTCGGAAATGGTCAAATCCACCAGTTTCGTCAAAATCGTGAAATCGGCTGGCGCGTCTGTCTTGGTCGTCGGCATGGTGACGGCAAATGCGCTTTCCGCAAAGGCGACCTTCACTTCCGGGAACGGGATCGAAGACCCCGATACCGTCACGCCAAAGCCCGTAGTCGTGGTGCCGTATTCCATATGGGTGGCGTCCATCAGAACGTTCAGATCGCCACCTGCCATCGTGCCGGTGCCCTTGGTCGTTTCTTCGCCATCCAGCACGTCAAAGCTGAAGTCGGTCTGGCCAAAAGTCAGCCCGCCATCGAACAGGAAACCCGCAGCAATCGCCGCCGCCGTATCGGTGAAATCCGTATTCGCAGGGATCGTGATCGACCCGACACTGCTGATCGCTGCCATTGTGGCTTTGAAATCCACTGTGTTTTTCGTGTCCGGTTCGGCCGTCTTCACCGCAATTTCGACGCCGTCCGCTTTGACATCGGACGCGATGACCTGCAGGTCCGTGCCTTCCGACGAATAGCTGCCGTCAATCCCTTTGATCGTCACTGCCACGTCCGACCCAAGTTCCGCCGCCGCAACCCCGTCAACCGACGCGAGGGCGATTTTCAACTCATCCGCCGTGACCGCATAGGCGGTTTCTTCAACCGTCCCGCTGGCCAGAACCGACATCCCGGCAGTCGTGATGTCCAGCAGAACATCCGTTGGCTGATCCGTTGCCGCGTCCTTGCCGGTAACGGCCATCTGATAGGCTTCCGACATCGTGATCTCGACTGTGCCATCACCCAGATCGGTCAGTGCGATCTCGTCGATCATCATGCTGGATTCGGCACCTTCCTGGGTGCTGGCAAATACCACCCCCTCGATCAGCAGCGTATCGCCGTCGCGGGCCTCGGACGTGGTGGTCATGGTCTGCCCCGTCGCCGCCGACATGTCCTTCCACTTTTGCCAGATCTCTTCCGGTGTGACCTCGGCCCAGGCGGCCTGTCCTGTCACCAATGCTGCAATCGCTGTTGTGCCGGCCAATTTGAACAGTGTCATAAAGAAACCTTCCTGCTGGAAAAATGATGCAACAGCATCTGATGATGGGTTGGCTTGGTCAAGCCTTTCCGTTCCGTCCTTCAGCGTCTGGTAACAAGGATGTCGGGCTGCGAAAAGATGCAATCAGGGGTTTTGCGCGGGGCCGCCTGGCAGCCCCGCAAAGATCGTTCAGGCTTTGGGCTTGCGCGGTGGCACAAAGCGTTTCGATGTGTCGGTCGCATTCGGCCTTGCCGCGGCTGGTTTGGCGCGGGGTGCAAAGGGCTTGCCGCCCGCTGCCGATTTGGGTTTGAACCCTTCACTGCGCGGGGCTGCCCCGTCACTGTGCGACTTGAACCCGGTGGAACGTGCCGGGCGTGCATCGGGCCCCGTGCCCCCGCCTTGCGATTTGAACCCGGCAGACCGGGGTTTTGCCTTCTGATCGGTGGACCAGCGCGCCTTTTTCTCGGCATCGCCATCGGCCTTGCCGGCATAGGGTTTGCGCGGCCCGTCTTCGCGTTTCGCATAAGGTTTTGCGGCCCCTTCCGCGCGCGGCGCATAGGGCTTGCGGTCGCCTTCCGCACGCGGGGCGTAAGGCTTTGCCGGGCCGTCCCCCCGCGGAGCGTAAGGTTTGCGCGGGCCGTCTTCGCGTTTGGCATAGGGTTTCGCCGGCCCATCCCCGCGCGGGGTATAAGGTTTGCGGTCGCCTGCCGGGCGTGGCGCATAGGTTTTCGCCGGGGCTTCACTGCGCGCCGGGCGTTGCCGCACATCCGCCATCCCGCCATCTGCAGCCGGATCAAATGTCCGTGCCGCCGGTGGCACTGCAATATCTTCGTCCACCATGCGCGGCGCTTTGGGCACATAGGCGGGCTTGTCCGCCCGCGGCTCGCGCCGTGGTTCGGCCCGCGGTTCGGACGCCTTGTATTCCGAAACCTTCCGCTCCGGTGCCTTTCGCTCGGGTCTTGCGGCGGGGCGTTCCGGGCGGTCCATCGACGGCTCACCTTCCATCCGCGTCATTTCCACGCCGCTTTCCAGCGTGATCCCTTGACCGAATTTCCCTGCATTCGACGCCGCGATCTGCACAAATGTCTGGTCTTCCTGAACCCGGATTGCCCCGATTTCCGCCTTTGTGATCCCGCCCGCATCGCAGATTTTCGGCAAAAGCCAGCGCGCCTCGGCCCGGCCCGAACGCCCCACCGACAGGCGGAACCAGACCGACGCCCCGAATTCGCTGCGTTCCCGTGGCGGGCTACGCTCGCCCGATTGGGTCGATGCCTCTGAAAGAACCTCGGGCGCTGACCGTCCTTCGCGCCACAACCGCACAAAGGCCGCTGCCGCCTGTTCCGCCCCGAACTGTTCCAGGATCAGCGTCGCCATCTTGGTGTCATCGCCCGCTGGTGCCGTCAGCGCCGGGTGGTCCAAGAGCCGCATGTCATCCTTGGCCGATACCTCATCCGCAGAAGGCGGGGCCGCCCATTCCGCCACGACTTTCGCCCCCTGCAACAGGCGCTGAGCCTTGCGGAATTCCGCAGGCGGCACGATCAGGGCTGACACGCCCTTTGATCCCGCCCGCCCTGTCCGCCCCGAACGGTGCAGCAGCGTTTCCGAATTTGACGGCAAGTCTGCATGGATCACCAGATCAAGCCCTGGAAGGTCGATCCCCCGCGCCGCAACATCCGTCGCGATACACACCCGCGCCCGCCCGTCCCGCAGGGCCTGCAAGGCATGCGTCCGTTCCTGCTGTGACAATTCCCCCGACAGGGCCACCACCTTGAAGCCCCGGTTCCCCATCCGCGCCAGCAGACTGTTCACATTCATCCGCGTCTTGCAGAACACGATGGCTGACCGCGCCTCATAGAACCGCAGCAGGTTGAAGATCGCATTTTCCCGATCCCGCACCGCCACGTTCAGCGCCCGGTATTCGATATCCACATGCTGCTTCGCCTCGCCCGCCGTCTGAATGCGCAGCGCGTCCCGCTGAAAATCCTTGGCCAGTTCCGCAATCGCCTTGGGCACCGTTGCCGAAAACATCAGCGTCCGCCGTGCCTCCGGTGCGGCCTGCAGGATGAACTCCAGATCTTCGCGAAAGCCCAGATCCAGCATTTCATCTGCTTCGTCCAGTACCGCCGCGCGCAATCCTGTCAGGTCCAGCGACCGCCGCTCGATGTGATCGCGCAACCGCCCCGGCGTGCCCACGACGATATGCGCCCCCCGGTCCAGCGTCCGTTTTTCCGTCCGGTAATCCATGCCCCCCACGCAGGTTGCAATGATCGCCCCCGCGTCGGCATACAGCCAGTCGAGTTCACGGGCCACCTGCAGCGCCAGTTCCCGCGTCGGCGCGATGATCAGCGCCATCGGCACATCGGCGAACAGCAGGCGGTCCGCCCCGTTCAGCAGTTCATCCGCAATCGCGATGCCAAAGGCGACCGTCTTGCCCGAACCCGTCTGCGCCGAAACCAGCAGATCGCGCCCCGCCACGCCATCTGCCAGAACGGCCTCTTGCACAGGCGTCAGGGCGGCATAGCCCTTGGCTGCCAAAGCCGCTGCCAGCGGCGCGGCGATTCCATAGTCCATCATTGATCATAACCCGAAATTTGGGCGCATTTCCCGCGCCCTGTGGTGCCATCATTGGACGGCACCTTGCGTTCCCTCTGCAATCGGGCCTCCTCGCCCGACTGCCCGGAATTCCTGGGCCGTGCGCCGCCACTAAAGGAAAGCGGCGCGCCTGTATAGGGGCTGTCGGGGCCTTGACGTCCTGTCAGATCAAGACCCGCCGCGTCCGGTGACGGCATTTGCCTTTGGCCCTGACGGTGCAAGATCGCGCGCAGCACCTTCGGCCAGGTCCAGGTTCCTTTTCCGGAAAAGCACGCGCCAAGCATCCCGGATCGGCAGGGCATATAGCTTTACACACGAATTCAATTCGTGCCCCTTGTCTTTTTCGGTCACGCCAAACTTCACGTCGCGGTTATCTTCCGGCATCACATAAGTGCGGAACAGCACGTCCCATACCGGGAACAGGAACGCAAAATTCTTGTCCAGATGATCGGGGTGGCAACTGTGATGCACATGGTGGTGCGCCGGCGACGGAAACACCTTTGACCACACGCCGGGCCAGCGCAGCCACACATGCGAATGGCGCAGGTTGTAACCCATGATATTGAACAGGAACATCAGGATCGGCAAACCCAGCAGTGTCGGCATCCCCGGCACATACCCGATCAGATTGACCGACAGGCCCGTGACAACCCCGTAGGACAACCCGATCGTCGACATATAGACCAGATTATCCATCGGATGTTCGCGAAAGTTTGACAAAGGGTGCATCACTTCGGCGCTGTGGTGAACCTTGTGAAACTGCCACAGAAACGAAACGTTGTGCTGAAGATAATGCATGTAGAAAGAGACGAAATCCGAAACGATAAAAGAAATGAACATGAAACCAACAGCCAGGGCCGGCCCCTTCCACCCCGTCAGCGCCGTCGCAATCGGGATGTCTTCATAGGCGGCAAAACCCGTGACCAGTCGAAACGCGGCCAGCGACGCGATGCTCGTCAGCCCCAGCAACAGGAATTGCCCGAAAAACTGGGTGAAAAAGAAATAGCGCACGTCAAGCCAGGCGGAGGGATTGCTCCATACTTTTGCCGGGAAAAGGAACCGCAGAAAGGATTTGTGCGCCTGTGGATGCGCAGTGCGCACCTTAAGATAGACCAGAAACGCGATCGCAACCGAACTTGCAAGATAAAGCACATAGATGCGGCTGCCGGGGCTGAAAGGGATATAAACCACATTCTTTGCGTGCTG
Source organism: Gemmobacter sp. (assembly GCA_031376195.1). GTDB lineage: Bacteria > Pseudomonadota > Alphaproteobacteria > Rhodobacterales > Rhodobacteraceae > JANPIX01. Next base: position 11,049 of record JANMDH010000319.1, read on the forward strand.
CAAAAAGTCTGAAAGCGTGGTCGAAAGAAAATCCATCACGGCCTCATTGTTTCCAGATTGGTATTGCAGTCGTAAAGCCCGCAAAAGGCAATTTAATGGCAGTCAACCTGTTCGCCCCAATATTGGCCCAGCCGCTCGTCCGTTGCTGACGCCAGCGGGGAACAACACTAAGCGTGTGATGCGCATGATGGGTCGCATCCAGCGCAAGCCGCTTGCCAAATCATGCGCCCGTCGTCCGGGCCAACACCCGGTCCAGCGCCGCGTCCAGATCGCGCGGGTGTTCGATGACCAGCCGGACCGGCAGGGTCAGGACCTCGGCGCGAAAGGCATCGGGCAGGCGGGTCGCGTCTTTTTCCGTGGTCACCAGCTGCGCCCCGGCCAGACGCGCCTCGGCGATCAGCCGCGTCAGAAGGCGCGGGGTCAGCGCCGCGTGATCCTCCAGCGCCACCGTCCGTACCAGATCGGCCCCAAGCGCGCGCAGCGTCGCAAAGAACTTGGCCGGTTGCCCTATCCCGGCAAAGGCCAGCACACGCGCCCCGCGCCAATCCATGCCCGTCGCCAGCGGTTCCAGCACGGCCTGCACATGCGGAACCAGGCTTTTGAAGCCCGCCGCAAACCGGGCCTGCGCCGCCCCGTTCCCGACCGAAAGCAGCAGGTCGGCCCGGGCCAATCCCGCAGCCACCGGTTCCCGCAACGGCCCCGCCGGAATACAGCGCCCGTTGCCAAAACCTGTGCCCGCATCAATCACCACAATCGACAGGGATTTTTCCACCGACGGGTTCTGGAACCCGTCATCCAGCACGATCACCCGCGCGCCTGCCGCTTCGGCTGCACGCACCCCCGCCGCCCGATCCCGCGCCACCCAGACCGGCCCGAAGGCCGCCAGCAACAAGGGTTCATCCCCCACATCCGCCGCATCATGCAGCACCGGATCAACCCGGACCGGCCCCGCCAGCCGCCCGCCATGGCCCCGGCTGACCACATGCGCGCCCATCCCCAGCCGTCCCAGCAACCAGATCACCGTCGGCGTCTTGCCCACCCCCCCCGCGGTAACAATTCCCACGCAGAAAAACCGAACTATTTAACCAAAAACAGACCCCCTCACCCGCCCCCCCGAGGCAATAGC
>JANMDH010000325.1:0-14162 GCA_031376195.1 Gemmobacter sp.
ACGGAATTCCATGCCCCCACGTCATCCCATTCAATGTCAAGAACGGGGGCCAAGGCAATCGCGCTGCTGCGTTCAAAGACGATCCGTTCCGTCGGCTGGATCGTGGCACGCGAAAACGCCGCCTCAACAAGGAAAATACGGTTGCTGGGTCCCGTCGCCCGTTCGACGGCCTCGGCCACGGCTTCATAGCAGTCAGGATCGAAACGCCGAAATTCCGCCACCAGCGTATCTGCACGGAACAGGCTGATCCCCGATGCCCAGTACGAAAACCCCGATGCAACCAATTCCTTGCTTTGTTCATATGGGGGTTTTTCGACGAACTGTTCCACACGGTGCAGTCCGGGATAATTCAAGAATCCACCGCCATCCACGATGTATCCATAGCCGGTTTCCGGATAGGCAGGCTTGATCCCGAAGGTGATGATACGCCCTTCGTCCGCACCCCGAACCATGGCAAGAATTGTGCGGTTGAGGTTGCCCTTGATGATGTGGTCCGATGGCAGCACCAGCATCTGCCCATCAGGATCATCGCGCAGGATCGTCAGTGCGGCGGCCAGAACGGCGGGGCCGGTGTTCCGCCCGACAGGCTCTGCGATGACGCGGCCTTTGTATTGCAGTTCCCGCATCTGCCGATCCACAATCGCGGATTGCCTGACGTTTGTGACCACGATCGGGTCATGAAAGGCATCGCCCCGATGGCGCTGCAAGGTCGTCTGGAAAAAGGAAAGACTGCCTTTGCCATTGACGGGCTGAAACTGCTTTGGCTGTTCCACGCGAGACATCGGCCACAGGCGCGAGCCCATTCCGCCGCACAGGACGACCGGATGTATGGAATGCGTCATTTGAAAACTCCGCGGGTTAAAATCCGGTTCGTTCGACAAAGTCGAACACCGGGGAAAGGAATGAAGGGGTTTTTCGAATAATGGTCAGTTCGGCCAGCTGGCCTTGCCGGTCGGGCGTCAGCGCCGCCTCAGGGATCAGACGGACGGCAACGTCGTCGCGCGCGGCGGAACCCGCCGCCAGCGTCAGGCTTTCAGGATCGACCTGCGCCTCTATGGCCGTTCCATCCGCAAAAACTGCGCGAACGTGATCTGCAGCCGCGAGGTCAAACAGATATTCACGTGACACCATCGTGCCAAGCGCCAAGGCCGCCCCCGGCTCAAACAGCGAAAGCACGGGGTCGCCCGCCAGGATCGTTGCCCCGAGACCCGGCCCGACCAGCCGCGCCTCGCAGTCACAGGGCATCGCAATGGATATGGACTGTCCGCTGACAGATCGTATGGAAAATGCCACTTCGCCTTCGGCAGCATCCAGATTGACGTAATCAATCTGGCCCGCGACGACCGCCCCCATCGTCTGACCAACCTGGGTAACGTGGGCCGCTGTCGGGACATGGAGGGCGAACAGACGCGAATACGCGATACGCGCGACTGCCCCCACCAGAACCAGTGTCAGCATGACCAGCATCAACGACCCGAACACCCGGCCCAGAACGGCACGCCATCCCGCAGGGCGGTCCAGCTTGTTCCGGGGCCCCTGACCTGCCTGTGTCGGGGATACGACCAGCGTTTGACCCAAGGTCACCATATCGCCTGCAATATAGGAATTCAGCATGTGCCGAAGCTGCGGAAGGTGAAGCCCCGCTGGATCACGGAATGTCAGTGTTGCGCGGCTGCCCTGCACACCGATGGCCGACACAAGACAGTCGATGGAAATCGACACGGTAAATCCGTCAAAGCTGAACAAAAACTGCACCAGCCGCGTGGCGCTGTCCAACTGGGGATCCAGAAGGCCAATCACATCCGCCTTTGTCAGCGACAATCCGTCGCCCCGGTATTGCCGACCGTCGATTTCAGCTGTGAAGGGGATGGCCATCATCGGGTGTTCGGACGCCTCGGCCCCAAAGACGGGCCGTTCGGAAACAAGATTGGCAGCGCCACTGTTCAAAATCGTGAGATGTCTGTCAGCATCCATCATCGTTCCTCGTTTCGTTTTCAAATGATCCCGGACAGAATGCAGACCCCGAAGGTCAGCCAGCCCAAGGCAAGAATGTGGACATACGTCGAAGACCAGGCCCGAACCCGCGGACCCCAAGCCAGTTGCAGGTTGCGCCCAGCGGCGGATTGGCGGGTCCAGCGTTGGCGATCAAGACGGAACAGGATAAAGCTTTTGACCCCCGCGCCGACAATCTGCCCGAAATACAGAAGGAACGGATAGGTGATGGGAAAGCCTGCCCCGCGCACCACCGACAGCACCCAGCAGAACAGATAGCGGGTGAACATGACCCATGCGATGTACAAAAGGATGACGCGCGGATCCACAAAGATCACGGCGAGCAGGATACTTATCGGCCCGGCCAGCGTCGTCCAGATACCCAGCCGCTGATCAAGGATCGACCACCACGTGAACCAGCCGATCTGATTGGGCGACAGCGCAAGCGCGCGTCCGTTGGTGCGCAGCATATTGCCAAACCAGCGCACCATCAGCGTTACAGCACTGTCGACAAAGCCGGGTTTTGGCTGGCTTTCCATCGACAGCGACGACACATCCGGCAGATAGGCCATCCGGTAGCCGTTCTTGAGAAACCAGAACCAGGTCGATTTGTCGTCGCCTGTCAGGAACGTCACGCGACCCAGCCGCCAGTGTTCAATGGAATCGTGCTGCACCATCGTGATGAACTCGGCCCCGGTTGCCAGATCGGCGCGGAATACCGACATGCGGCCTGTCAGGGTCAGAACCCGCCCCGACAATCCCATCGAACACATCATCACCTGCCGCTGCATGAAGCGCAGCGAAAACCAGTCGCGGAACAGGCCGGCTTCGGCGATTTCCACCTGTTCATCCGTCGTCAGCGCCCCCACCCGCGGATCGGTAAAGAAGGGTGCCGTCCGCGCGACGATATCAAGGGGCACGCAACTGTCGCCATCCACCACCAGCACAATGTCGTGCCGGGTCGGGGATTGCCGTGCAATCAAACGCAGGGACCGCGCCAAGGCATCGCGCTTGCCCGTCCCCGGTATCTGGTCGATCAGCAACGATACGGCGAACCGGTCACCGACCGTCATGTCGTAAATCCGCCGGATCAGCCGCGCATCAGCGGTATCCACGACCGACACCACCACAGTCGCCCCACCTTCGGACGCCATGGCCGCCTGAAAGATTGATCGGTAGACACGCGTCGTGATTTCGACGTCGATCTTGTAACTTGTCGCCAGAAAATACGCATGTGCCGCAATCGGCCGGTCCTGATAGGCGGCTTCCGCCGAGGCCTTCATGCGCGGATAGGCGATCTTCAGATACCAGAACGCGCGCACAAAGTTGATCGCAGCCCACGAATACCGCCACGCCCCGATCACGCCCACCACGATCAGCCCCTGCGAGACCTGTGGCAAGGCCTGCAGCGGAACCGTGGCTGCAAGGGTCAGAAAGCCCGCGATATATGCAAGATGGCCCAGCATGGGGTTACCAGCAAATCCCTTCATACAGTCCGTTGGTGCGGGCCTGCGGTGCGATGCGCGTCAGATCGATCATCTTGCGGTCATTCATCGCAGCGGTCAGCGGCCCGATGGTTTCTTCGTATTTGTTGCCCACCAGAACGATATCGGACGATGCGATCAGGTCTTCGATGGTTGGCACCAGCCGGCTTTTCAGATCAATGTTGTAATCGTTGCCCCGGCCTGCAGCGCTCATGTCATTGGCGTAGGCCTCGTTTACGAACGGATCATACACGCTCAGGCTTAGCCCTTTGTCGATCAGGCGTGACGCAAGTTCGGCCAAGGGGCTTTCCCGCAGATCATCGGTGCCGGGTTTGAAACTGATCCCCACCATCCCGACACGCTGCACACCCGATGCGTCGATCATGCGTTCGGCCCGCGTGATCTGTTCGGCGTTCGCCACCAGCACCGCATCCAGCAGCGGGGATGGAACGCCCTTGGTGGCGGCCAAAGCCCGCAAGGCGCGCACATCCTTGGGCAGGCACGACCCGCCAAAGGCAAAGCCAGGCCGCATGAAATAGGGACTCATCGACACTTTATGATCGGAACAAAGGATTTTCATCACCAACTGGCCGTCAAGGCCGGAGGCTTTGGCAATGTTTCCGATTTCATTGGCAAAAGTGACCTTCACCGCCCGCCAAGAGTTGGAGGTATATTTCACCATCTCTGCCGTGCGCACGTCCACCAGATGGATCGGGCAATCCAGGTCTTCGTTCAGTGCGGTCAGCAGGGCACCCGTCGTGTCGTCCATTGCGCCGAACACGATCAGGCCAGGGTCGTAATAGTCTTGGATCGCGGTGCTTTCGCGCAGGAATTCCGGATAATAGCCGACGCCGAAGTCGCGCCCTGCCACCATCCCCGACGCGCGTTCCAGCAGCGGGATGCAAACGCCTTCCATCGTGCCGGGAACGATGGTCGAGCGCAGGATGACCGAATGATAGCTGCCTTTCGATGCAATCGCCCGACCGATGCTTTCGCACACTGATGTCACATAGGTCAGACCCAGCGATCCGTCCGGTGCACTGGGTGTGCCCACGCAAACGAACGATGCATCGGTGTTGTGGACCGCCGCCTCGATATCCAGTGTTGCGGTCAACAGGCCCCTGGCCACGACGTCTGCGATCAATTCGGGCAATCCGTTTTCCACGATCGGCGACGCGCCCGCATTGATTGCGTTCACCTTGCCCGGATCGACATCCACTGCGATGACGGTGTGGCCGTCCTTCGCCAGACATGCCGCCGAGACGACCCCGACATACCCAATTCCGAAAATTGAAATCTTCGCCATTTGTTACTTTTCGCCTTCTGTGTCGGCCATAAATGCGGCGCTGCAGCATTTGCTGACATGCAGATTGCGCGATGGAAAACTTTAATAAAAGTCAGGATAATCCGCGTTTTCGTCAGGAGTGTCAGGAAATTCCTGACAGGAAAAACGTAAGAATTCTGGGGTAAATCGTCGATTATGCTGCAATGCAGAAACAATAGCGCCCGGGGAAAACCCAGGCGTTTCAAACGAAATTTCAGCAGGATCAAGCGTGTGTTTGGACCCAGCCGCTGCGAATCGCGAAGTCGACGATTTCGCGTCTCCCCTGCAGGTTGAGCTTGGAACTGGCGCGCGCCTTGTAGGTTTCGATGGTTTTCGCGGACAAGGCCATCGCGTTGCCGATTTCTTTCAGACTCATGCCCATGGCCACAGAACGCAGAACATTCTGTTCGCGGTCGGTCAGTGCCTTGGTGTGACGTTCCCGATGGTCGGAACCGGTGCCCATCTGCAAAAAGGCACGCGCCAAGGGGGCGTCAAGATAAACTCCGCCGCCGGTCACGGCGTCGAGCGCGGTTCGCAGTGTTGCAAAGGTTGTCGTTTTCGGCAGAAATCCCCGAAAACCTGCTGCGATGCAAGATTTTGCCACGCCCATATCAACCGACGATGCATATCCGATCAGCGCGATCGGATCACCCGGCCCCGATAATCGCGACATCAGTTCGGTGGGGGACAGCGCTGTTTGGGCCGGATCGATCAGCACCATATCGGGGCTGAAGCCGTTCGGAAGTGACACGGACATCCCGTCCATGATGGTGATTGCCCGGCCGCAATAGTTTTCTGTCTGCCCCAGAAGGGCGCAAAGCCCCTCTGACAGCAATGGATTCGTATCAAATACGGCGATCGCCGCCATCGTGCTATTCTTGGTCATGAACACGACCTGTACCTCTATCTATGAGAGCGCCAAAACGGAAAAACATCCAGCACGAAGGCCGATACCCTGAACTCTACGGACGGTATGTAACATCAATTAGTGTCGTGTGCAATTTGCGGCCACAAAAAAGCCACAACTTAGCCCCCCAAAAGCCAGATGCGGCTTTTCAGGGCAGTTGGATCGTTCAGTCCCCGAGGGCTGCCTGATTCAGTGGCAGACCATGTTTCCCCAAGGCTATAATCAGTCACGCCAATGTGAAAAAAGGCGCGATCTGTCGTTCTTTCTGCGTCGCTATTCTTACGGATAGCTCGGTATTATCCGCAGAATACTACTTAAAGTTTTTATTTTACATAGACTTACTATCAGAGGTAGAAATCCAGCATCTGTTGCTTTGTCACCTCCAGGAAAACCAGACCCGCGCCATATTGATCGGTGATCGACAGGCCGTTCATCCCTTCGGCGCGCACGATGCTGAAACCGAATCCATTGATTCTGGCCGCGCCGCCCTGCCAATCCTGCAAAGCGTTGATCGCCTGCGCGGCGGTCGCCCCCCGGAACAGGAAGGTGTCGCCTTGGTCAGGCTGGAAATCCATCACAAGGTTTCGGCCGCCGCTTGCATAGAACACATCGGCATCGGATCCGCCGATCATCTTGTCCCGACCGACCCCGCCATCCAAAATATCGCCGCCATCACCGCCCCTCAAAAGGTCGGTGCCCCCACCCCCCGCGATTACATCCCGCCCCACGCCGCCGACTGCCGTGTCATTGCCCCCGTTCAGCACGATCACATTGCCGCCCGTATTTCCAACAACCTTGTTGGCCAGCGCGTTGCCAATCACGATGGCATCCGCGTCCCCATGCAACCGAACTGCATTCAGGTTGGTCCCCATCACCATCGACCCGCTGGCATCTGCCCAATCAAACGTCTGCCGTCCGCTTTGAGTCGTCGCCGCGCTGGATGATTTCATCAAATCCGCCACGCGCAAGGTTGCATCGTTCAAGACCAGGGTTTCCACTTCTCTCAGCCAGGTCGTCCCCTGCAGGCCGACAATCCCTAACCCTGCGCTGCCCTTGATAAAGACGATCTCGTCGCGATCCGCCGCGAGCCGTACCTGATCATCGCCCAGACCGCCGATGATCGTATCCGTGCCGAAGGATGCGATGATCCGATCATTGCCCGACCCCGCATCCAGACTGTCATTGCCGCGTCCACCAATGATCGTATCAGCCCCCCCCACGGTCGAAATCTGGGCACCCCCGTCAAAGGCGCGCACAAGATCTTCGCGCACGGTGCCGACCACTTTCTTGAACAGGATGGTATTCGCGTCCGGGTCGGTCGGCGCACCGTATTCGGTGCCCGGATTCACGAATGCAACCGCCCCGAGATAGCTTTGTTCCGCCGAGGCTCGTACTGATCTGTCGACGATCACCGTATTGTCGTGGTCCAGCCCGCCGTGAAAATTGATATCCCGGTTCGTGCTGGTGACATGAATGAAGTTACCAACAGCCGAAGTGTAGGAGGCGAACAACACCGCGTGGCGCGTATCGAAAACCGAAAGATCACGGAACTCGCTGTCATAAACGTCCCTGATCCAGATGCCGTATCCGTTGCCACCATCACCTTTGTTGTGGGCGCCTTTGACCAGAACATCGCTGACCTGCGCATCAATGGTCTTGCCGATCACCATTCCGTTGGACCCGGCCTGCAGAATGTCGACGTCCTGGATGACGACCCCGTCTGTCGCGTTCACCAGCAGCATGACCCCGTTTTTTTCGGCGGTGATCCCATTGGTAAACTTCGCAGGGTTTGAATCGCCGTAGGCACCCTTCAATGTCAGGCCCTTCAGCTTTATCCCGGTGGCCAGATCAATCTCTTGCAGGGTCGTGCCGCTGGATGCGAAATCAAAGGGCAGGGCTCGATCGAGGGTGATCTTGTCACCGTCCACGGATTTCACTGTCGCCAGCGCCGTCCGAAGTGGTTTGTCGTCACGCCACTTGGTATCGCCGATTTCAGAAAACAGGGCTGAATCATTTGCCTGCTCTATCCAGACGGCATCGCCTGCTTTCAGGCTGTGCGTGCCGCTGGAAACGGTTACCGCCGACGCACCCTCGTCGACTGATGCAATCTTGACGGCGCTCGTCAGTTTTTCGGTGAACAGTGCCTGACCGATCCGAAACGCCGGGGCGCCCTGCATCCCTGTGCTGACGGAAATGATCGTGCTACCCGAGCCTGCCCCCACGATGGAGATATCGTCCCGATTGATGACGACGGTCTTGTCGAAACGATAGTTCCCCGCGGCCAGCTGCACCGTTGCGCCGGCAGGTGCGCGGTCGATGGCCGCCTGTATCTGGCCTGCAGTGGAACCGGACGAAATTTTGATAATGCTGGGCATGGACCATCCGTCATTCTGTTTCTGCACTGCAGCGACATTAACCCTGAACGTGTATCAAGAGGAATATGAAAGAACGCGCTGACACTCACCAAGGCGGTGGTTCGCCATAACCCGGTTTTTTGGGGCGGAATGTCGCCAGAATCGAATTTCAACTGAAAATCGGGCAACATTGTCGCTTTTACGCCTTAAAATCGAGCGATTCATACTCGCCGCACGTGCCCTAGGCCTTCTTCAGCCTGCCTGATCCATGGCGTGGATGAGTGCGTCAACGCCCGGGGTGATGGGATTCCCCTTCATGGACGACGTGGTTAAAGCCGCTTCTGCGACGTCGCGGTGCTGATGCGCGGACAGCCCCATGGCCTGCAGCCCGGGCAGTCCGGCCTGCCGGGCCCAATCCTGCAGGGCGGTAGGTGCATCCTGTGCCGTGCAGCCCAAACAGTCGCCCAGAATGGCGCAGACCTGCAATAATCGCTGTTCGGCCAACGTCCCCTGTGCGGCCAACCGCCGGTTCAACGCCAGAACCGGCCCCAGCAATGCCCCGCAGACGGCACCATGCGCCGCACCGGTTATTCCGCCTATTATCCCTGCAAGCCCATGCACGGCCCCCAGCCCCGCATTGGCCAGCGCCAGACCACCAGACAGGCTGACCCAGGCCATCTGATCACGCGCTAAAGCGTTCTCGCCCTGCATCAGACGCATCAGGGCTGACATGCCAAATCCGATCGCAGGCAGGCTGATCGCATCGGTAAAGGCGGTCGCGCGGCACGAGATGTAGGGTTCGATCACCTGCGTTATTGCATCAAGCCCGGAGGCGAGCGTCACGCTGCGCGGGCAGTTGTCGGTCAGCGCCGGATCCACAATCGCGAGGCGCGCCAGCATCCGGTCATCCCGCAGACTGACCTTGCGCCCCTGTTCGGGTACCCCGATCACCGCGTTCTTCGTGGCCTCGGCCCCTGTGCCCGCCGTCGTGGGGATCGCGATAAAGGGCAGCGGCGCATTGCCCAACGCCAGCCCACGCCCAAGGCTTTCAAGATGATCAAGGGGATCAGTGACTTGTGGGATCAATCCGGCAAGCGCCTTTCCCATATCCAGCGCGGCCCCGCCGCCGATGGCGGCCACCCAGCCGGGGCGATGGCCGCGCGCGTGGACAAGTGCTGCAGTCAAGTCGTTCAACGTCGGCTCGCCGGCGCAGGAGTGGACCTGCAGGTCCACGCCAGCCGCGCGTAGCGCTTCGACCAAAAAACCCGCCCGCCCGGCAGATGCGCCATGCACGAGAATACCGCGAGAACCATAGGCTGCGATCAAGGCCGGGGCCTTTGCCGCTTCGCCCCGACCGAACAGAATCCGCCCCGGTGCTGTGATACCAAACGGGGTCATACCATCATCGTCGCCTGAACTGCCCGTTTCCACCGCGCGTATTTCGCGTCGCGGGTGGCTGCATCCATCCCCGATTCAAACCGCCGTTCCAGCGCCCAGCTCTTCGCGAATTCCGCAGGCCCGCCACAGATTTCCGCTTGCATTCCAGCAAGATAGGCAGCCCCTAGCGCCGTCGTTTCCGTCACCACGGGCCGGTCCACAGGTGCCCCCAGAATGTCCGACAGGAACTGCATCGCCCAATCGGATGCTGTCATTCCGCCATCAACCCGCAAGACGCCGTCTGCCGCCGCGCCCCAATCTGCCCGCATTGCCTCCAACAGATCCCGTGTTTGATAGCCCACGCTTTCCAAGGCCGCCCGTGCCAGTTCTGCTGGCCCCGAATTTCGCGTCAGGCCATAGATTGCGCCCCGGCAATCTGGCCGCCAATAGGGTGCGCCAAGCCCTGTAAACGCGGGCACCAGGATCACCCCTTGCGCGGCATCCGCGCTTTCTGCCAGAGGCTGGGTTTCCTTTGCCTCGCGGATGATCTTCAGCCCATCGCGCAGCCATTGCACCACCGCCCCGGCAATAAAGATAGATCCTTCAAGGGCATAGGTAGGCTTGCCGTCCAGCTGATAGGCGATGGTTGTCAGCAGGCGGTTCTTTGAGGGCACCATATCCGGCCCCGTGTTCAGCAGCGCGAAACAGCCTGTTCCATAGGTGCTTTTCATCATCCCGGGGCTGAAACAGGCCTGACCCACCGTTGCCGCCTGCTGATCGCCCGCCACCCCCGTAATCGGGATTTCGCGCCCGAACAGATCAGCCCGGGTCACCCCGAAATCTGCCGCGCAATCAAGGACTTGGGGAAGAATTGCCATCGGCACACCCAGCAGAGCACAGATTTCAGCGTCCCAGTGCCCGTCCCGGATGTTGTAAAGCATTGTTCGTGCAGCATTTGTTGCATCCGTTGCGTGGACTTTGCCGCCCGTCAGGTTCCAGATCAGGAACGTATCGACTGTCCCGAAGGCAAGTTCGCCCCGTTCCGCCCGCATGCGCGCGCCGGGCACATGATCAAGCAACCATTTCACCTTGGTCGCGCTAAAATAGGGGTCAAGCAGCAGGCCTGTCCGCGCCGTGATCATCGCCTCATGACTCGCAGCCTTTAGCGCGTCGCAGGTATCCGCCGTCCGCCGATCCTGCCAAACAATAGCGTTTGCAATGGGTTGGCCAGTCGCTCTGTCCCAGATGATGGTTGTTTCGCGTTGGTTCGTGATCCCGATACAGGCGATATCCATCGCCGTGATCCCCGCCTTTTCGATCACCCCCCGGGCCGTTCCGGCCACCGTGGACCACAGATCGGACGGGTCATGTTCGACCCAGCCGGGGGCAGGATAGTGTTGCGGGAATTCTTCCTGTGCCGATGCGATCACCCGCAAGCCCTGATCAAAAACGATGGCGCGCGATGAGGTGGTGCCCTGATCAATGGCAAGGATGTAGGTCATGGGGTCGTCCTGCGGGATAGGTTTGGGGGTGTATTCGGCCCGTATGTTTTCCGTATTACAACCGTATTTTTTGCGTATTACATTTTTCGCCTGCAACGTCAGGCGGCAGAAAAAGGGCGGGCACCGAAATGCCCGCCCCGATTGATATCACTTCTGCCAGGATTTGATCAGCTCGTCATAGGCGATCGTCTCGCCCTGCGGCTTTTCATTTTCCAGCTTGGCCACCGGCGAGCCGGGTTCATCCAGCCAGATCTGCGGATCCTGCTCTTCGTTCATCAGCGGGCCGATGTCGCCCTGAACGCCGGACTTCTCGATCCGGCTCAGGACTTTTTCCTGCTCGGCGCACAAGGCATCCAGCGCTTCCTGCGGGGTTTTATCCCCCGACATTGCATCGCCGATGTTCTGCCACCAAAGCTGGGCCATCTTCGGATAATCCGGGATGTTCGTTCCAGTCGGCGACCATGCCACCCGCGCGGGCGAGCGGTAGAATTCGACCAGGCCGCCGAGTTTCGGCGAACGGTCGGTGAAGTGCTGCGAGTCGATGGTCGACTGACGGATGAAGGTCAGTCCGACATCGGCCTTCTTGAGGTCCACCGTCTTGGATGTGACGAACTGCGCATAAAGCCAGGCGGCCTGTGCGCGGTCCACGGGGGTGGATTTCATCAGTGTCCACGACCCCACATCCTGATAGCCGACCTTGGTTCCTTCGGACCAATAGGCGCCGTGGGGCGAGGGGGCCATGCGCCATTTCGGCGTGCCATCCTCGTTCATCACGGGGGTGCCGGGGGCGACAGAGGCGGCGGTAAAGGCGGTGTACCAGAACATTTGCTGGGCAATCGCACCTTGCGCCGGAACTGGACCCGCTTCACCAAACACCATGCCTGCGGCTTCGGGTGGCGAATATTTCTGCAGCCACTCGATCGCCTTGGTTACGGCATAGACGGCTGCCGCGTCGTTCGTGGCACCGCCCCGCGCAACGCAGGAACCGACGGGTTGCGATTTCTCGTTCACCCGGACGCCCCATTCGTCCACCGGAAGGCCGTTTGGCTCTCCCTGGTCCCCCATGCCGGCCATCGACATCCACGCATCGGTGTAACGCCAGCCGAGCGAGGGGTCTTTCTTGCCGTAATCCATGTTGCCATAGACTTTGTCCGGGCCACCCGCATAGGTCATGTCGCGCCCGGTGAAGAATTCGGCAATGTCCTCATAGGCCGACCAGTTCAGCGGTACGCCCAGATCATAGCCATACTTGGCTTTGAAATCTTCCTTGGTCTTGGCGTCGTTGAACCAGTCATAGCGGAACCAGTAAAGGTTCGCGAACTGCTGGTCGGGAAGCTGATACAGCTTGCCGTCCGGGGCTGTCGTGAACTGTGTCCCGATGAAATCGGGCAGGTCCAGCGTCGGGCTGGTGACGGCGGCACCTTCGCCGGCCATCCAGTCGGTCAGGTTGCGGACCTGCTGATAGCGCCAGTGGGTGCCGATCAGGTCGCTGTCGTTGACATAGGCGTCATAGATGTTTTCGCCCGACTGCATCTGCGTCTGCAGTTTTTCGACGACATCGCCTTCACCGATCAGATCATGGGTGATCTTGATGCCTGTGATGGCGGTGAAGGCCGGGGCCAGCACCTTGGATTCGTAGCTGTGGGTATCGATGGTTTCCGACACGACCTTGATTTCCATGCCTGCATAGGGCTTGGCAGCGTCGATGAACCATTGCATTTCGCCTTCTTGTCCGGCGCGGTCGAGCGTCGACAGATCGCCGATTTCGGCATCGAGGAAGGCTTTCGCCGCCTCGATATCCGCCCAGGCGGGTGCGCCCAGGGCCATCAGCGCAAGCGCCATGGCGGTGGTGGAGTGTCGCAATCTCATGTTATTCCTCCCAGAATGTTGAGATTTGGTCAGGCTTTGCGGGAAGGCGCGCCCCGCGTGCGATTTGCCTTTTCTCAGACCCAGCGGAATACCGCAGTGGCATAGATCAGGCAGAGGATCAGCGCGATCCAGACGGGCGCGCCGAAGGCGGCGAGATAGGCGATACACAGGAACGCCGATCCCAGAAGGGAAATGAACAGCCGGTCACCGCGCGTGGTTTCAATGCGCAAGATGCCGACGCGGGGTGTTTCGGGATAGTTGATCGCCAAGACCGTGAATGTGATCAGCAGGCAGGCGATGATGAAAAAGAACAGGGCGGTGGGCAGGGTCCAGGCCATCCAGCCGCCCGCGATCATCGGTTCTGTCCACCCGAACCCGTCTTCGGTGCGGGGGGTGACATAGAACAGGGCGGCGAGGATGGCGGCCATGATCAGGGTGACAGTGGCGATGATGCCGGTGCCGATGGGTTTGGTCATGGCAGTTTCCTCCGCTGTTGGACGGGGGTGGGGGGCTGACGTCATGTTCATCACACCCTCCCCAGGGCAAAGCCCTTGGCGATGTAGTTGCGGACGAAATAGATGACCAAAGCGCCGGGCACGATGGTCAGCACCCCGGCGGCTGCCAGAACGCCCCAGTCCATGCCCGATGCACTGACGGTGCGGGTCATCGTGGCGGCAATGGGTTTGGCGTTGACCGATGTCAGGGTGCGGGCGAGCAACAGTTCGACCCAGGAGAACATGAAGCAGAAGAAGGCGGCGACGCCGATGCCGCTTGCGACCAAGGGCATGAAGATCTTGATGAAGAACCGGCCAAAGGAATAGCCGTCGATATAGGCGGTTTCATCAATTTCTTTCGGGACGCCGCGCATGAAACCTTCGAGGATCCAGACGGCGAGGGGCACGTTGAACAGGCAATGCGCCAAGGCGACGGCGATATGCGTATCGAACAGGCCGATGGAGGAATACAACTGAAAGAACGGCAGGGCGAACACGGCGGGCGGGGCCATGCGGTTGGTCAGCAGCCAGAAGAACAGGTGTTTGTCACCCATGAACCGGTAGCGCGAGAAGGCATATGCGGCGGGCAGGGCGACCAGCACGGATATCACCGTGTTCATCACCACATAGATGATCGAGTTGATATAGCCGTTGTACCAACTGGGATCGGTCAGGATGGTTGCATAGTTGGCAAAGGTCAGGTCACGCGGCCACAGGGAAAAGGTGGAGGTAATCTCGTTGTTGTTCTTGAGGCTCATCATCAGCAGCCAGTAGATCGGCAGCATCAGGAACAAGAGGTACAGCGTCATGACAAGGGCGCGGGAGTTTAGACGCATCAGAACGCCTCCTTCTTATCGAG
>JANMDH010000330.1:0-5571 GCA_031376195.1 Gemmobacter sp.
ATCGGAGGTCCTCATGGCGACACGGGATTGACGGTTCTGCGCCTATCCGCGGGCCTGCGCTATGATTGTGGTATGCCCGCCCTTTGCCGTGATTGCCTGACCCGATTTGACAGCGGACCCCGCTGCCCGGCGTGCCGGTCGCCGCGCGTATTGGCGCATGAGGAACTTTTTGAACTGTCCATCGCGCATATGGATTGTGACGCCTTTTATGCGTCGGTGGAAAAGCGGGATAATCCTGATCTCCGCGACAAGCCGGTGATCGTCGGCGGCGGGACGCGGGGGGTGGTTTCCACTTGCTGCTACATTGCGCGGATCTCGGGTGTCCGCTCTGCGATGCCGATGTTCCAGGCACTGAAGCTGTGCCCCGAGGCAGTGGTGGTAAAGCCACGATTCGCCGCATACGTGGAGGCGAGCCGGGCAATCCGCGCGATGATGGAGGTGCTGACACCTGCGATTCAGCCCCTGTCATTGGACGAGGCGTTTCTGGATCTGACGGGAACCGCACGTCTGCACGGTGCGCCGCCCGCGGTGTTGCTGGCGGGGCTGGTGCGGCGGATGGAAACCGAACTGGGCCTGACGGGGTCGGTAGGGCTGTCGCACAACAAGTATCTGGCGAAAATCGCGTCCGATCTGGACAAACCGCGTGGGTTTTCGGTGATCGGACAGGCCGAAACGCAGGCGTTTCTGCAAAACAAGCCGGTAAAGATCATCTGGGGTGTCGGCACGGCCACACAAGGCGCGCTGGAAGGGGCAGGCATCCGCACGATCAGTGATCTGCTGCGTTGGGACAGGCGCGATCTGGGCGTGCGGTTCGGGTCGATGGGCGACAGGTTGTGGCATCTGGCGCGGGGCATCGACACAAGACCGGTGGAGCGAGAGGAAAAGGTGAAATCAATTTCAAAGGAAACCACGTTTAACGAAGATACGTCCGATACCGACCTGCTGGACGGGCATCTGTGGCGGCTGGCCGAACAGGTTGCGGATCGGGCAAAGGCCAAGGATCTGTCGGGGCGCACGGTTACCCTGAAACTGAAGCGATCTGATTTCAGCCTGATCAGCCGGCGGCACAGTCTGGACCAGCCCACACAACTGGCCGACCGCATTTACCGCGAGGCCACGGCGCTGTTCGATGCCACGCTGGCACCCGGCCCGTTTCGCCTGCTCGGGGTGGGCATTTCCGATCTTGCCCCCGGCGATCAGGCTGATCTTTCGGCCGATCTTCTTGATCCGGATGCTGGCAAACGCGGGGCCGCCGAACGCGCGACGGATGCGATCCGCGCAAAGTTTGGGGTGGATGCCATCATCAAGGGTCGCGCTTTGCGTTAATTATTCCGCAGCCATTGGCAAACGCCCCGCCGCCGACCCGATGATCCCGGCCACCACACCCGTCATCAGATCGCGGAAGGCGGCGAAATCTGCGCGGCGTTCAATACGCGCTTCATCCATGTACAGCCCCCGGTCAATTTCCACCTGAACCGCGTGCTGGCCGATGGACGGGCGACCATATGCCTGGGTGATATAGGCACCTGCAAATGGCGCATTCCGCGCAACCCGCAGGCCCGCGCCTGTAAAGGCCGCCTCGATCCGGTCTACCACATGCCGCCCAGCGGCCGCACCGAACCTGTCGCCCAGAACCACGTCTGGGCGCGGCATTCCCGGCCGGACATGCGCCTCAATTGCCTCGTGTGGCATCGAATGGCAGTCGATCAGGATCGCCTGACCGAATTCGCGACGACTTTCGTCGATCAGGGCCTTCAGCATCGAATGATAAGGTTGCCAGTGCCCGGCAATTCGCGCCTCTGCCTCGGCCAAGGGCATCTTCCCGCGATAAATGGCCCGCCCGTTTGCCACAACGCGCGGCACAACGCCAAGTCCCGAACTGACACGCGGATTGTGCGGCACCCGCGCCACGCCTTCGATGACAGCGGGGTCAAGCTCATCTGCAGCACGGTTCAAGTCCAGATAGGCCCGCGGGGCCCGGGCACTGATCAGGGGCGCGCCAAGGTCGGGGGCGGCGGCAAACAGGTCATCGACAAAGGCATCCTCGGATGACCGCAGAGCCGCCGCATCCAGAACGGAGGTCAGCCGAAAAGACGCCGAATAGTCCCGCCCGCTGTGCGGTGACGAAAAGATCACGCAGGATGAGCGGCGGGTTGGGCGGATCAGGGTATAGGCAGGTTCAGTCATGCAGCCTCCGGTCAGGCATAGATAGCAGGCTTTGCGGAATTGCCAAAACCCCTTGAACGTCGGCGCGACTCTGTTTACAGACCCGATATCCGACGCGGTTCCGCCCGCGTCCTTTTGTTTTGGGCAAGGCGGGAACGGGTTGGTGTGTTGGGGGGTTAGCTCAGCGGTAGAGCACTACGTTGACATCGTAGTGGCCACCAGTTCGATCCTGGTACTCCCCACCATTCACCGCCCCCTGCCAAAGGGGGCACGTTGTTTTCATTCGGCGCAGACGCGCCGCGAAGATGGAGAAGACCGATGAAGGTTGCGAATTCGCTCCGCTCGCTGAAGACGCGTCATCGCGATTGCCAGGTCGTGCGCCGCAAGGGCCGCGTCTATGTGATCAACAAGACGCAAAAGCGCTACAAGGCCCGTCAGGGTTGAGCAGCGCAAGCCAGCAAGAATAGGGCCGCCCATGGGAAACCATCGGCGGTCTTTTTCGTTTGCGGGGGGCGGCCTGAATTGTGGCGGTCTTCGGTCTGGCCACGCGTTCGGCGGAAACGTTCCACCAGATGGCGCGGAACGGCGCCGACTTGCCAATTTGACGCCAAAGCACGCCAGATGGTTGCCATGCTTTGACGCCAGTCGTTAACATTACTCTAAATTATCGGCACATTGTGGCCTTTGGCAGAACCGGGATGGATTCATGACGAGGGCAAACCCAGCCGAACGTTTGATGTTGAAACTGATTAATCAGGAGCGGGCCAAGGCCAATATTGATCCGCTGCGTTTTGACAGCAACCTGAATACTGCCGCCGAAAAACACACCGAATGGATGCTGCGCAAGGACGTATTTGACCACACCGGGGCGGGCGGGTCGAACGCGGGCGAACGGATGCGGGATGCAGGATACCGCCTGACGGGCAATTACAAATGGGGCGAAAATATCGCGCTGCGAAGCGAAGGCGGGGACGCCGGCATGCGGGATGACGTCCGCGATTTGCACAACCGGCTGATGGACAGCCCGGGACACCGGGCCAATATTCTTAACCCTGCGTTCGACGAAATCGGCATCGGGATCGAACGGGGGATGTTCAGGCTGAACGGATCGACGTTCGATGCCGTGGCCGTGACGCAGGATTTTGGCCGAACGGCGGCGAACAATACGCAGCAAAAGGCCGAGAACATATTGGCGAGCGAGGCCAGCGCAGATCAGTTCGTTCTACGCCCAACAGGTGTTCATGCCGGGTTTACGGGACAGGATGAAAAGCTGGATCTCGCGGCAACCCTGAATACTGCGGGCGATTCGGCGGAATGGATTCGGGCGCTTGAGGCGGCGGCAAACCCGTTCCAGGACCGCAGCATCGCGGATGATCGCGGATATGATCTGTTTTTGTGATGGACCAAGCTATGGCCAACAATGGCGGTTTTGACTTCCCTTCGATTTTGCGGGCGCTAGGGTGCGGTTGCGGGATCGTTATGCCGCCCCGTAGTCACCAAAGGCCTGTTTATGATGCAACTTTATCATTCGCATTCGTCGCCTTACGTCCGAAAGGTGATGGTGCTGCTGGAGGAAAGCGGGCAGGCAGCGTCGGTTGAATTGATTGCAGTGATGGGCAATCCAATTAATCTCGGCAGCTTGCCTATTGACCAAAATCCCTTGGGAAAGATTCCGGCGCTGCTGCGCGATGACGGACCAGCGTTGTATGACAGCCGGGTCATCTGCCGTTATCTGGACGATCGGCTGCAGACCGGACTTTACCCCACGGCCCCACGTCTGTGGGAGGTTCTGACACTTGAAGCACTGGGGGATGGCATACTCGATGCATCAGTCTTGATGCGGTATGAAGTATCTTTACGCGCAACCGAACATCGGGATGTGGCTTGGCTGGAAGGCCAATGGGCGAAAGTGGCGCGTGCTTTGGATACACTGGAACATAGTGGCATGGAACAGCTGACAGGTTCGATCAATATGGGCCAGATCGCGGTTGCCTGCGCACTGGGCTACCTTGATTTCCGGCATGCGGCACGGGGCTGGGCGGCAGGTCGGCCAAAATTGGCAGCCTGGTGGGGCGCCATGGCCGACCGCCCGTCGATGAAGGCGACTGCACCGCCTGCGGCATAGGCCGTCCTGCGACGAAAAGGCACCGACCCTGGCCAATACCTTGACCGCTTGGCCCAACGCTCCATTTTTCGGGTTCGAAAGATAAGGTTGCGACATAACGCGCTTGTTTGCTGGCTGGACTGCGAAAGACATGTTGGCTAGAAGCAGGGCGTCAGGCTTGGGGGTTATTCCCCGGTCTAAAAGTCATAGGACTGCGCGACGCAGTTCCGCTCAGGGAGAAGAGCACGTGTCCCACGCTGAAGATAAGCCAGGCACTCGCCGGGATTTCCTTTATTACGCCACCGCTGGTGCGGGTGTTGTGGCCGCCGGCGGTGCTGTCTGGCCGCTTGTGAACCAGATGAACCCGTCCGCGGATGTGCAGGCGCTCGCCTCGATCCCGGTGGATATCAGCGGAGTCGAGGTCGGGATGCAGCTGACCGTGAAATGGCTGGGCAAGCCGGTCTTTATTCGCCGCCGCACCCCTGAAGAGATCGAGGCAGGACGCGCCGTCCCCTTGGCCGATCTGGTGGACCAGCTGGCCGAAAATGCAAACGCGGTGGAAGGGGCTGACGCATCCGACCAGAACCGCACGCTGGACGAAGCGGGCGAATGGCTGGTGATGATGGGCGTTTGCACCCATCTTGGCTGTGTGCCGATCGGCGATGGTTCGGGCGATTTCGGCGGCTGGTTCTGCCCGTGCCACGGATCGCACTATGATACAGCAGGCCGCATCCGCAAAGGCCCGGCCCCGCGCAACCTGCCGGTGCCGGTTGCCGCGTTCATCGACGAAACCACACTGCAGCTCGGGTAAGGAACAGCATCATGGCCGGTATTCCGCACGATCATTACGAACCCAAGACCAATGGCCAGAAATGGTTGGATCGGCGTTTGCCGATTGTCGGTCTGATGTATGATGTTCTGACCTTCCCAACCCCCCGCAACCTGAACTGGATGTGGATCTGGGGCATAGTGCTGACCTTCTGTCTGGCGCTGCAGATCATCACCGGCATTGTTCTGGCGATGCACTACACACCGCAGATCGACATGGCCTTTGCGTCGGTCGAACACATCATGCGAAACGTGAATGGCGGCTACATGCTGCGATATTTGCATGCTAACGGCGCATCGCTTTTCTTTGTTGCCGTCTATTTGCATATTTTCCGCGGCCTCTTCTACGGCTCCTACAAAGCCCCGCGCGAGGTGACGTGGATCATCGGGATGCTGATCTATCTGGCGATGATGGCGACAGCCTTCATGGGCTACGTTCTGCCCTGGGGTCAGATGTCATTCTGGGGTGCCAC
>JANMDH010000331.1:0-2580 GCA_031376195.1 Gemmobacter sp.
CGGATCAACTGACGGATGGGCGGCGGTTCCGCACGCTGACCGTGGTCGACAACTGCACCCGCGAATGCCTGGCGCTCGTCGCCGACACATCGCTGTCCGGCGTCCGGGTGGCGCGGGAATTGGCGGCAATCATCGAACGCCGGGGAAAACCCATGATGATCATCTCCGATAACGGCACCGAATTCACCTCGAACGCCATCCTCGCCTTCGCCGACAAACACAAAGTCGACTGGCACTATATCGCGCCGGGCAAGCCCACCCAGAACGCCTTTATCGAAAGCTTCAACGGGCGGCTGCGTGACGAGTTGCTGAACGAAACCCTGTTCCCGTCACTGGCTCATGCCCGCGCCACGCTGGCGGACTGGCGCACGGACTACAACGTCGCACGCCCCCATTCGAGCATCGGCTGGCAGACCCCAAACGAATACGCCGCCACCTTCGCCCCGCAACGGGGTCTGACGCTGCGCCCCATGACCAGCTCCGCGCAAGCCCCCGTTGCACAACCCGCCCTTCTGGGCAAAACTGAACACCGGAGTCTCGCTCAGGTTGGATAGAACTTGGGGACAACGTCAACCTCGCAGGCCACGAAATTCTCATCAATCGCCGCATCCGCCGCGATCTCGTCCCGCTCCCACACCAGCCCCAGTTTCTTGGTCCGGTCCCGCTTTTCCAAAAGCTCGATCAGTTGGGTCTTGGTCAGGTCATCATACTTGCCGGTCATCGGGAACTTTCTCATGTCGCAGGGGTCGCAAGCCGGGTGCAACCTGAATATACACCCAAGAAAATCCATTCTTATCCTTGCCAACAGGCCAAATTCAGACGCAAAGAATGTTTGGTGCCGTGCAAAGCGTGGCGCGCGACAAAGGCAGGGTGCGACCACTTCTGACGGTAACCATGCACATCAACGGGCAGCACATCGTGGCAAAGCCCCGCCAAACCCCGCCGATTCACGCCCACCACTTTCATCCAAAAGCTTGGAACCTGCTTGGATTATGAATTTCCGGACGCCCTCTAAACAAAAAGCGCCCCGGAGGGCGCTTCTTAAGGTCTTGATATTGCTTACGTCCAACTGGAGCGGGCGAAGAGATTCGAACTCTCGACCCTAACCTTGGCAAGGTTATGCTCTACCCCTGAGCTACGCCCGCACCGTTTGGATGGGTGCGATGTAGGCAAGGCGGGGCCGGGCTGCAAGGGAAAAATGCAACTTGGGTCAGATTTTGAGGGATTGGGGTCTGCGGGGCAAAGCGGGGGTGTTTTGCCGGGTCAGGGGGCAGGCCGTGATTTGCAGCGGAAATTCGGTTAATCCACTGAAATCGTGAAGAAAGGGTCGTATTCGATCTGTATGTTTTGCGTACAGCATCCGTATTCAATCCGTATGTACATCTGCGGTTCGCAAAGGGGTTAACGCGGTTGGCGATGGGATGCTTCCCTGTGGGGGCAGGTGAGCGCTGGAGAGTGCAAGATGTTCTTGTAATGTTCCGTCTTCTGGTTATCCTGTCCGCAGCGCGGAAATTCCCGGAGGGCAGGATGACCAGATCAACGGCGCAGGACTTTGATTTTTTCCACGGCAGCTGGGCGGTATCGCACCGCCGTCTGGTGGGGCGGTTGATCGGATCACAAGACTGGCAGGAGTTCGGGGGGACCTGCATCACCCTGCCCATTCTGGGCGGCGCGGGGAATATTGATGACAACCGGCTGCACCTGCCAGCGGGCGATTACAGGGCCGCCACATTGCGGACGTTTGATGCGCAGATCGGTAAATGGTCGATCTGGTGGGTGGACGGGCGCAATCCGCACAGCCTTGACCCGCCTGTGGTGGGCGGGTTCGAGGACGGGACTGGCATCTTCTTTGCGAAGGACGTGTTTGAGGGGCAACCCATTCTTGTGCGGTTCATGTGGAGGCCGGGCACGTCGGATCAACCGATCTGGGAACAGGCCTTTTCGGGGGATGACGGGGTGAGTTGGGAGGTGAATTGGGTGATGTCGTTTCAACGGATGGCGGGGGCGGAGAGGATGTGAGTGGCGGGGGCGCGGGCGACGGGTGCGGTATTCATGACCCATTCGCGCACAAGCCAAAGGTGTGTCGAGGCAAACCCCGTGCAGATCGCGAAAGGGACGGCGGATCATCGGGCAAGCACGCCTTGCGCGCGCGGCTGACTTTCCGTTGACCGGGCAGGCCTGTAAGGCGGGGCAAGCCGATGGGAGAGCGCGATGACCTTTGATGACCTGATGATCCGCGCGGGCGGGGTTTGCGAGTTTTGCGGGGCGGGGGCGGGGCTTGGTGGTGTCGAGTTGCCGCCTGCGGGGGCATTGTTGTTGTGCGCGGCCTGTCGGGGGGACAGGCCAGCCCCGGCGGATCATTGGCGGTGTCTGGAAGGGGCGGCGTGGTCGCAGGTGCCCGTGGTGCAATGGGCGGTCTGGCGGCGGCTGGGCAGTCTGGACCTGGCCTGGGCGGCGGAAGTGCGGGGCGATATGGCCGTGCTGCCGGAGGTGGAAGGCTGGATCAACCAGCCTGCGGTGGTGGCGCATCGGGACAGCACCGGGGTGGTGCTGGCGCAGGGGGATACGGTGGTTCTGATC
>JANMDH010000342.1:0-6113 GCA_031376195.1 Gemmobacter sp.
GGATTTCGACCGCAGGTCGAGCGCGTCTTTCATCTCGTCAAACGAAGGCGGAACACCGTCGCGGTCAAGCCGCTGTTTGATGAAGTCCAGAAGTTCGATTTGTTTGCGCGTCAGCATTGGGTTACCTGCAACTACAGATGTGTTAACGCAATGTTCTGCCCATGTTCCCCGTTTGTGTCAAGCGTTTTGCAGTCAGGGCCCTTAAATCGGCAGATAGGTCACAATTTCGCCCGCCTGCCGCGGGCCGTCATCCTGAGGGCGAACCAGCAAGCCGTGGGACGCGGCAAGAACCCCCAAAAGAGCCGAATCCTGATCGGCAAAGGCGGTCAGAACCGGCAAGCCATCGCCGGGGGCGAGTGTGGCGCGCATGTAATGCGCGCGGGGGCCAGCGGGGCCTACGCCTTTGCCCAGTACGGCGCGCCGTGGTACGGGCAGGGGCGTCTTGTCGCCCAGCATTGCCCGGATCAGCGGCAGCAAAAACAGATGGCCGCAGACAATCGCCGACACGGGATTGCCGGGCAGGCCCAGCATCGGTTTGCCCCGCAGCCGCCCCGCCATCAGGGGTTTGCCGGGGCGCATCGCGATTTTGTAGAACGCCCGGTCCAACCCCATTTCGGCCGCAACACGCCCGACCAGATCGTGATCACCGACGGACGCGCCGCCCACGGTGACCACCAGATCGGCATCCAGCGCCATTTCCAGCACCGCCCGCAGATCACGCTCATTATCCCGCGCAATGGGCAGCATCCGCGCCCGCCCGCCCACGCCGTCAACCATCGCCTTGAGGGCAAATGTGTTGGACGTGATGATCTGATCCGGGCCCGGATCGCTTCCCGGCATCACCAGTTCATCCCCGGTCGCGATCAGGGCCACCACAGGTTTGCGCGCGACCGCGACAGAGGCCACGTTCATCGCGGCAAGCAGCGCCAGATCATTCGGGCCAAGAAGGCGGGGGCCCACAGTGGCCCCTGCGCTGAAATCGTTGCCGCGCGGGCGGATATTCGTCGCAACCATGGCATCGGCGGCAAGAGTGATGCGGTCACCTGTGCGCGTCACATCTTCTTGCACGATCACGCGGGTGGCCCCGGCTGGGACGGGTGCGCCCGTAAAGATGCGCAAGGCCCCACCTGGCGTGACGCTGCCGGCAAAGCCGTGCCCGGCCCCCGCTTCGCCAATCACATCGAACGTCGCCCCGGCAGTTGCATTGCCCGCAATCGCATAACCATCCATCGCCGAGGCATCGAACGGCGGCTGGTCGCGTCGCGCGGTGGCGGGCTGCGGCATCCAGCGCCCCGCCGCATTCTGCAAGGCAACGTTTTCGGTTGGCACGGCGGATGCCAAGGCCAGAACCAGATACTGCGCTTCTTCAACTGAAATCATCAGATCGCCTCGTATCGTCCTGATTTTCCGCCGTCTTTCAGGAAAATCTCAATCCCGGAAATCACCATTGCGCGGTCCACCGCTTTGACCATGTCATAGACTGTCAGCGCCGCCACCGTGACCGCCGTCAGCGCCTCCATCTCTACCCCGGTCTGGCCTGTGGTCTTGACGGTCGCCTCGACCCGCACGCCCGGCAGGTCAGGGTCAGTGGTCAGATCCACTGTGACCTTGGTGATCGGCAGCGGATGGCACAGCGGGATCAGATCGGCGGTTTTCTTGGCCGCCATGATGCCCGCCAGTCGTGCAACGCCCAGCACATCGCCCTTTTTTGCCCGCCCCTCGATGATCAGTGCCAAGGTGTCGGGGGCCATTTGCACCGCCCCGCGTGCCATGGCAATGCGGTCGGTAACAGCCTTGTCCGACACATCGACCATCTGCGCATGGCCCAAGGCGTCGAAATGCGTGAGGCCTGCCATGCCTACAACCCCCCCTGCGCCGTCAGCGGATCGGCGAGGATCGCCCGCGTTGCCGCCGTCACGTCTGGCTGCCGCATCAGGCTTTCGCCGATCAGGAAACAGCGCGCGCCATAGCGGGCCAGATCCGCAAGATCTTGTGGTTTGTTCAGCCCGCTTTCAGACACGATCATCCTGTCCTCGGGCACACGGCGGGCCAGATCGCGGGTGGTGTCCAAGGTCACTTCGAACGTATGCAGATTGCGGTTGTTGATCCCGATCAGCGGCGAGACAAGCCGCGCGGCGCGTTCCAGTTCATCGCGGTCATGCACTTCGATCAGGACGTCCATGCCCCAATGCGTCGCCTCAGCATCCAGTTCCGCCGCCTGGGTGTCACTGACCGAGGCCATGATGATCAGGATGCAATCAGCCCCAAGCGCGCGGGATTCGACGACCTGCCAGGGATCATAGAGGAAATCCTTGCGCAGGCAGGGCAGGCTGCAGGCGGCACGGGCGGACACCAGAAAACTGTCTTCGCCCTGAAAGGACGGCGCATCGGTCAGCACGGAAAGGCAGGTGGCCCCCCCGGCCGCATAGGCACGGGCAAGGGCTGGCGGATCGAAATCGGCGCGGATCAGGCCTTTGGACGGGCTGGCTTTCTTTATTTCGGCAATCAGGCCATACCCCGTAGCGGCAGCGTCCCGAAGGGCGCGTTCAAACCCGCGCGGCAAGCCGGCGGCCCTGGCGGCGTCTTCGACATCCGCCAGGGGACGTGCCGCCTTGCGGGCGGCGACATCGGCGAGTTTGTAGTCTTTGATGCGATCAAGAATGGTGCTCATGGCGACAGACCTAGCGTAGGAACCGGTCAAAGAAAAGCGATGATCCCCGTCTAAAATTTTTCGACGAAGAATTTTAGAACGCGGTCCGGTTCGTAATCTCTACCAGCATCTCGACCTTGGTCAGTGCTGCTCCGCTGTCAATTGCCTCGCGCGCCAGTTCCACCCCGATGGGCAGACCCGACGCCCGCCCTGCCACGACCAGTGCTGCCGCCGCATTCAGCAGCACCGCATCGCGGTAGGCCCCGGTTTCGCCTTCCAGCAGCCTGCGGAAGGCGGCGGCGTTTTCGGCGGGTGTGCCACCCAGAATAGCCTCGAACGCATGTAGGGGCAGGCCTGCATCTTCGGGATGCACCTCGAATTCACGGATGGCCCCATTTTCGACCGCCGCCACGGCGCTGGTCCCGGCAATCGACAATTCATCCGTGCCGTCCGACCCATGCACGAGCCAGGCGCTTTGCGTGCCCAAGGCGAGCAGGGTTTCCGCCATGGGCCGGATCAGTGCGGCGGAAAAGGCCCCGGTCAACTGCTGTTTCACGGCCGCCGGGTTGGTGAGCGGCCCGAGGATGTTGAAAATCGTCCGCGTCCCCAGTTCGGCCCGTGCGGGCATCACATGCCGGATCGCCGGGTGGTGCATCGGGGCCATCATGAAACCGATCCCGGCCTCGGCCAGGCACGCCTCCACCACGTCCGGCCCGACCATCACGTTCAGGCCCAGTTCGGTCAGCGCATCCGCCGCCCCGGATTTGGACGACAGGTTCCGGTTGCCGTGTTTCGCCACCACCACACCGGTGCCTGCGACAACAAAGGCCGTCGCGGTGGAGATGTTCAGCGTGCCTTTGCCGTCGCCCCCGGTGCCGACGATATCCATCGCCCCCGCCGGGGCCTGCACGGCGTTGCATTTGGCCCGCATCACCGATGCGGCGGCAGCATATTCATCCACCGTTTCGCCCCGTGTGCGCAGGGCCATCAGGAAACCGCCCATCTGGGCGGGCGTCGCCTCGCCCTCAAACAACGCCTCGAAAGCGACGACAGCTTCGGCGCGGGTCAAGGGCCGCGTGGCGGCAATCCCGATCAGCGGGCGCAGGCGGTCGCTCATGCGGGCACCGCGACCTTTGCCATGTTCAGAAAATTGCGCAACAGCAGGTGCCCGTGTTCGGACGCGATGCTTTCCGGATGAAACTGCACGCCTTCAATCGGGAGCGTCTTGTGGCGCAGGCCCATGATCGTGCCGTCGGCCAGCCAGGCGGTGACCTCCAGACAGTCGGGCAGGGTTTCGCGGTCGACGATCAGCGAATGATAGCGTGTGGCCAGAAAGGGCGAGGGCAGGCCCGCGAACACGCCCTGGCCCGCGTGGTGCATGGTGCCCATCTTGCCATGGACGATTTCGTGGCAGCGCACAACCTTGCCGCCAAACGCCTGTCCAATTGTCTGATGACCCAGACAGACACCCAGCAGGGGAATCTTCGCCTCGGCCGCCGCAAGCGTCAGGGGCAGGCAGATTCCGGCCTGTGCGGGGTCGCAAGGGCCGGGGGACAGGACAATCGCCTGTGGCTGCATGGCCATCACGGCCTGAATATCCATGGCATCGTTGCGTTTGACGGTGACATCGGCCCCCAACTCGCCCAGATAATGCACAAGGTTGTAGGTAAAACTGTCGTAATTGTCGATCAGTAGAAGCATCGGCGGGTTCCGTCACAATATCTATGCCGGGCTGCATCTTTAGGGGTGATCGCCCGCGCGTGTCGCGCTATACATGGGCCAAGGCTGCCGCGGGCGTCAAGGGGAAGGGACGCCCCGATGCACGTGGCCAAGAGCTGACAAGGCAGGAGGCTGACCAATGCCGGGGTTTCTGACAGGGGTCCTATGGGGCGGAATTGCAACGGCAGCGGGGCTGGCCATTGTTTCGGAACTGACGCTGACAGGCGAAGTTCGGGCGGCGGTCGGTGCCGAGGCGCCTGCGGTCGTGGCGGCAGAACCCGCATCGGAACCTGTGCAGCAGGTGGTGGCCGAACCAGCCCCGGTGATGCCGGTTGCCCCGCCTGAACCGGAGGTGGCAGAGCAGCCCGAGGCTGTTGCCGACTTACCGACGGTTGCCCCCATCCCGTCGGACGAGGCGGTGGTGGTGGCGACACCAGAGGCTGCAGAAACGGCACTGCCCGCCGGACCTGACGACCCGCTGATGAACCCCGCCGCAGCGGAAGCGCCACCTGCGGCGGTGGCGTCGGCAGACAGCGGCGAACCTGCCGTTGCGGCGGTTGGGGACGTGCCCGCTGATCCTGCGCCCGCGACGGAAGAACCTGTCGTTGCCGCGATTGTGGAACCGGCTGAGGCCGCCCCATCATCGCCCCCTGTGGCCGTGATCGCGGAACCGGCGGCTGCACCCTTGGCGGTCGACCCGGCGCCTGACGCGCCTGTCGTGGCCAGCAATGCGGATCAGCCCGGGAGTGAAACGCCCCCCCTGCCACTGGAAACACCTGTTGTGACGGATGTGACCCCCGCACCTGCAGAACCTGCGGAACCCCCGGTGGTCGCGCCGCGCAGCCTGCCGCAGGTAACGGCAGAGGTGCCCGTGGCAGAGCCTGATCCGATGGCGCAGCCGGTTGTCGAAAGTGATACGCCGGAAAACTTTATCCTGAACGATAATCCCAGCACGCTTGCACCCGTGCCCGGGTTCAAGAAAGTCTTGCCAGGCGTCGTGGCCAACCGCCTGCCGCGCATCGGCACCGACGTGGCCGCCGATGCCGCCGAAGTCGCCGCCGCCGTGGATCAGCCACCGATGGTGCGTTTTGCGTCTGACTTTGAAAATCCCGATCAACGCCCCGTTTTTTCCATCATCCTGCTGGATAGCGGCCTTTCGGAGGCGGATCGCGCTCAGGTGGCGGGTCTGCCGTTCCCGGTCACCGTGGCGCTTGACCCACTTGCGCCGACGACGCCTGCCGCATCCGCCGCGTACCGCGCTGCCGGCCGTGAGGTGGTGATGCTGGCCAGTGGCATCCCCACCGGGGCCGAGGCGACCGATGTTGCCGTCACCTTCCAGAACAACGCCGATGTTCTGCCGGAATCCGTGGCTGTTCTTGACCTTGAACAGAATGGTTTTCAGGGCAATCGGCCCTTGGCGACGCTCGTCGTGCCCGCCATAAAGGATCAGGGTCGGGCCGTAATAACTTGGGATCAGGGCCTGAATGCCGGTGATCAGGTGGCACGGCGCGAAGGGGTGGCGTCCGGCATGGTGTTTCGGCGGATGGATGGTGCAGGCACCGACATGGCAGGCATCAGGCGCAGTCTGGACAAGGCGGCCTTCAAGGCAGGCCAGGACGGTCGCGTGATCGTGGTGGCCGATGCTGGGCCGGAAACGCTGGCCGCCCTGATGGTCTGGGTTCTGGAAGGGCGCGGCGCTGATGTCGCGATTGCCCCGGTGACGGCGGCGTTGACCATACCGCAG
>JANMDH010000221.1:0-8211 GCA_031376195.1 Gemmobacter sp.
CACGCATGGCCTGACCCACAGCCGCGAACTGGTGCTTTCGCATGACGGACGGCAACTGACCGGGCAGGACGATCTGAGTGCTATCAGTGCGGGCGACCGAAGCCGGTTGGCGGATATGCAGGGGCGGGCGGGCGGGGAGGGTCTGACCTATGCGCTGCGCTTTCATCTGCATCCGGATGTGGAGGCGGATGTCGATATGGGGGGCACAGCCATATCCCTGATCCTGAAAAGCGGCGAGGTCTGGGTGCTGCGGCACAACCCGGGGCCTGCGTTGAGCCTGGAGCCTTCGGTCTATCTGGAACAAGGTCGTCTGAAGCCGCGCGCAAGCCGACAGATCGTGCTGAGCGGGCGGATTGCGTCCAATGATGTGCAGATCGGCTGGACCTTGGCGAAGGCACAGGATACTCCGCTTGCCATCCGGGATATGGGGGCAGACTGATAGGGCACCTTCCGGGACGACGTGTCTGAAAAGGAATTGCCATGTCCATGTCGACGGTCCCCATTGGGCGCGCCTTGCTGTCTGTTTCCGACAAAACCGGGCTTTTGGAGCTTGCCCGTGCCCTGACGGCCCACGGGATCGAACTGATTTCCACAGGGGGCACAGCACAGGCGTTGCGGGCGGCGGGCCTTGCGGTGCGCGATGTGGCCGAGGTGACGGGGTTCCCGGAAATGATGGACGGGCGGGTGAAAACCCTGCATCCGATGGTGCATGGCGGGCTTTTGGCGCTGCGGGATGATGACGAACATCTGCTGGCGATGGCCGCGCACGGGATTGAACCGATCGATCTGCTGGTGGTGAACCTGTATCCATTCGAGGCGACGGTGGCGCGGGGGGGCAGCACGGCGGACTGCATCGAGAATATCGACATCGGCGGGCCAGCGATGATCCGGGCGGCGGCGAAGAATCACCGGTTTGTAGCGACGGTGACCGATCCTGCGGACTATGCGGCGCTGCTTGCGGAACTGTCGGCGCGTGACGGGGGCACGACCTTGGGTTTTCGGGAACGGCTGGCGATGAACGCCTATTCGCGGACGGCGGCCTATGACGCGAGCGTGTCGACATGGATGGCGAAAGCGCTGGAGGAACCCGCGCCGCGGCGTCGGGTGTTTGCGGGAACCCTGGCGCAAACGCTGCGTTACGGGGAAAACCCGCATCAGGTGGCCGCGTTTTATACGGATGGGACGGGCCGCCTGGGTGTGGCGAGTGCGCGGCAATGGCAGGGCAAGGAACTGTCGTGGAACAACATCAACGACACGGATGCGGCCTTTGAATTGGTGGCGGAATTCGCGCCCGACGAGGGGCCGGCCTGTGCGATCATCAAACACGCGAACCCTTGCGGCGTGGCGCGGTCGGGCAGTCTGGTGGAGGCCTATACGCGGGCTTATGACTGTGACCGGACATCGGCCTTTGGCGGGATCGTCGCGCTGAACACGGCGCTGGATGGGCCAACGGCGGAGGCGATCTGCGAGATTTTCACCGAAGTGGTGATCGCCCCGGGGGCGGACGAGGCGGCGCAGGCGGTGTTTGCGCGCAAGAAGAACCTGCGGTTGCTGACGACGAAGGGGTTGCCTGATCCGCTGAACGGGGGACTGAGCTTTCGTCAGGTGGCGGGGGGCTTTCTGGTGCAGGACCGCGACATCGGGCGGATTGATGCGGGGGATCTGAAGGTGGTGACAAGGCGCGCGCCCACCCCGGCGGAGCTGGAAGACCTGCTGTTCGCGTGGACGGTGGCAAAGCACGTGAAGTCGAACGCGATCGTCTATGTTTGCGGTGGGGCGACGGTGGGGATCGGGGCGGGGCAGATGAGCCGCATCGACAGCACCCGGATCGCGGCGCGCAAGGCGGGTGACATGGGGGCGGTTCTGGGGCTTGCGGAACTGCCGACGCAAGGGTCGGTCGTGGCATCGGATGCGTTTTTTCCCTTTGCGGACGGACTGATAGCGGCAGCCGAGGCGGGTGCGACGGCGGTGATCCAGCCGGGGGGTGCGCTGCGCGATGACGAGGTGATTGCGGCGGCAGATGCGGCAGGTCTGGCGATGGTATTCACCGGCCAGCGGCATTTCCGGCACTGACATGCGCAGGGTCGCCTTGATCAGCGGGATCGTTCTGGCGCTGGATCAGGCGACGAAATGGGCTGTTGTCTGGGGCATGAACCTTGCCGAACGGGGCGAGATTGATGTGCTGGACCCGTTCTTGCGGTTTCGGATGGCTTGGAACCGGGGGGTCAATTTCGGACTTTTGTCCAATCATGCCGACGCTGCGCGCTGGGGTCTGATCGCGGTGGCGCTGCTGATTTCGGTTTGGGTCTGGATTTGGGTGCGGCGCGAACGGGCGGGACTTTGGGCGCAGGTTTCGGCCGGGTTGCTGATCGGGGGGGCGCTGGGCAATGTGCTGGACCGCATTCTGTATGGGGCGGTTGCCGACTTTTTGAACATGTCGTGCTGCGGGATCGAGAACCCGTATGCATTCAATGTGGCCGACATCACGATCTTTCTGGGGGCCATCGGATTGGTGATTTTTACCGGGGGCAAAGGCGGCGGTGAGAAGCGCGGGAATGCGCGATCCTGAGGGTGCATCGCGTTTTGCGGCGAACTGTGGTTTAACACCATGAAATTGCACAAAAATGACTGTATTCACAGCGTATGTTTTCCGTATTGCATCCGTATTTTTTCCGTATGTACGACGGAAACACATCCGGCGCGTTAACCATCGGGGCCGAATCGGTGACCCGGGGCGCGCGGGGGGGTGCGATTCAGGCGCAGGCGAGGTTCGGCTTTTGGGGATGGTTATGCGCCACAAGACCCCGTGACGGCGGCGGACCTTTCCGTTAAAGACAATTCAGCGGCAGGGATGAGGGGCGAAGGATGACAGGGGTTACGCGGGGGGCAATGCTGGCAGCGGCGGGGGCGTTGATGGCGCTTTCGGCCTGTTCGTCGGGGCAGCCCCAACTGATGAACATCCGGTCTGCAACGAACGGCCCGGATGAATTCGGGATTCTTCCGCCCAAAGCCCTGCAACTGCCCGAAACCTTTGCCGAACTGCCAAAGCCCACCCCGGGCGGGTTCAGCAGAACCGACCCCACCCCGAACGAAGATGCGATCATCGCCTTGGGCGGCACACCGGGCGGGCCGGGTATTCCGGCGTCGGATTCGGCGCTGCTGGGCTATGCGTCGCGGTACGGCACGTCGTCGAACATCCGCACCGCGCTGGCGCAGGAAGATCTGGCATTCCGCACCGACAATCAGGGGCGCGTTCTGGAACGTCTGTTCAACGTCAACGTCTATTTCCGGGCGTACGAGGATTTCGCGCTGGATCAATACGCGGAACTGGAACGGTTTCGCGCGGCAGGTGCAGGCAACCCATCTGCGCCGCCTGCACAAGACGGTGAATAGCGCGCCTGCCGGTAAATTCTGCGTCAGGCAGGATTGACGACGGCCCGCAGCCCCGTAGCTGTTCAGACATCAATCATGTGGAGCGTCTGATGCGCGGTGTTTTGAGTTTTGCCTTTCTGACGCTGATCGTGCCGATGACCGCGCTTGCGGAACCTGTGACGGATTTCACCCTGCCAAACGGGTTGGAGGTGGTGGTGATCGAAGATCACCGTGCGCCGGTTGTGACCCATATGGTCTGGTACCGGATCGGGTCGGCCGATGAAGTTCCGGGTAAATCGGGCATCGCGCATTTTTTGGAACATCTGATGTTCAAGGGCACGGATGAGGTGGAACCGGGGGCGTTTTCAGAACTGGTGGCCGCCCAAGGGGGCAGTGACAACGCGTTCACCAGTTGGGATTACACGGGGTATTTTCAGCGCATCGCTGCAGACAGGCTTGATCTGGTGATGCGGCTTGAATCCGACCGGATGCGCGATCTGATCCTGACGGATGAGAACGTGGCGACGGAACGGCAGGTGATTCTGGAAGAACGCAGCCAGCGGATCGACAGTGATCCGGGGGCGATGATGCAGGAACAGGCGCGCGCCGCGCTGTTCCAGAACCACCGTTACGGCATTCCGATCATTGGCTGGCGGCATGAGATGGAAACGCTGAGCCGGGATGACGCGCTGAACTGGTACCGGAACTATTATGCGCCGAACAATGCGGTGCTGGTGGTGGCGGGGGATGTGACGCCCGATCAGGTGCGGCGTTTGGCGGAAGAATATTATGGCCCGGTGGCCCCGTCGGACGCGATCATGGCACGGCAGCGCCCGTCTGAGCCGCCGCAACGGGCGGAACGGCGGCTGACCTTTGCGGATGCGCGGGTGTCGGAGCCTACGTTGTCACGGCAGTATCTGGTGCCGGCACGCAAGGCCGGGGCGCAGGATCAGGCGGCGGCGATGACTTATCTGGCGGAGTTGCTGGGGGGCAATCCGACGACATCGGCGCTGGCGCAAGGCATGCAGTTTCAGGATGCGACGGCGGTGTATTCATCGGCCTATTATGATGCAACAGCACTTGACTACGGGACGTTCGGGTTGGCGGTTGTGCCGGTGCCGGGGGTGTCGCTGCAACAGGCGGAAGACCGGATGGATGCGGTGATTGCGCAGTTCCTGAAGGACGGGGTGGACGAGGCGGCGTTTCAGCGGGTGAAAACCCAACTGCGGGCGTCGCAGATTTATGCGCAGGACAACACGGATGGCGTGGCACGCCGCTATGGCGAGGCGCTGACGTCGGGGCTGACGCTGGCGGATGTGCAGGCCTGGCCCGAGGTGCTGCAGGCGGTGACGCCCGATGATGTGATCGCGGCGGCCAAATTGCTGGACCGCAGGCAATCGGTGACGGCCTGGCTGACACCTGCACCTGCACCCGGGGGGATTTCGCAATGAAACTGCTGCATCTGATCTTTGCGCTGTTGATGGTGGCGTTGCCTGCGCGGGCGGAAATCGCAATTCAGGCTGTGACATCGCCGGGCGGGATCAAGGCCTGGCTGGTGGAGGAACACGGGATTCCGTTTACGGCGCTGGAAATCCGGTTTCAGGGTGGCACGTCGCTGGATGCGCCGGGAAAACGCGGGGCGGTCAATCTGATGACGGCCACGATTGAGGAAGGTGCGGGCGATCTGGATGCGCAGGCGTTCGCAGAGGCGCGTGATGCACTGGCGGCGGATCTGCGGTTTCGCCCGTATCAGGATTCGATTGCGGTTTCGGCGACGTTTCTGACGGAAAACCGGGATCAGGCGATGGATCTGCTGCGGCAGGCGCTGATCGAGCCGCGATTTGACGCGGCGGCGGTGGAACGGGTGCGGGGCCAGATTCTGGCAGGGTTGCGCAGTGATGCGAATGACCCGCAGACCTTGGCGGGGCTGGCGTTCAATCGGGCGGCGTTCGGGGATCATGCCTATGGGTCATCGGGCGATGGGACGATTGAAACGGTGACGGCGTTGACGCGCGACGATGTGGTGGCCGCATGGCAGGGGGCGCTGGCGCGGGACCGGATTTATGTGGCGGCGGTGGGGGATATCACGGCGGCGGAATTGGGTGCGCTGCTGGACGGGTTGCTGGGGGGGCTGCCTGCGAGCGGTGCGCCGCTGCCGGGGCGGGCGGATTATGCGTTGGGGGGCGGGGTGACGGTGATCGATTATGCGACGCCGCAGTCGGTTGTGACGTTCGGGCAGGCGGGGATGAAACGGGATGATCCGGATTTCTTTGCGGCCTATCTGATGAATGAAATTCTGGGGGGCGGGCGGTTTTCGGCGCGCCTGATGACGGAATTGCGGGAAAAGCGAGGGCTGACCTACGGTATCGGGACCTATCTGGCGGCGATGGATCAGGCGGAACTTCTGATGGGGGGGCTGTCGACGGACAACGCGAAAGTGGCGGAGGTGATCGCCTTGATCCGGGCGGAATGGGGAAGGATGGCGGGGGAAGGCGTGACGGAGGCGGAGCTGGATGCGGCGAAAACCTATCTGACGGGCAGCTATCCGCTGCGGTTTGACGGGAACGGGCCGATTGCTAACATCCTGGTAGGGATGCAGATGGAAGGCCTGCCGATTGATTATGCACTGACGCGGAATGACAAGATCAACGCGGTGACAGTGGGGGATATTCAACGGGTTGCGAGTGCGCTGTTGAAACCGGATGGCCTGCATTTCATGGTGGTGGGGCAGCCTGCGGGAGTGGTCAGCACCAACTGATCCTTGTGGTGGAATCGGTCGGCCCATGCTAGTCATGGGGGTATGAATGCAGAAAACCCCAAGATAAGCCCTGCCCGCCCGGTGATCCGGCAGTTGGACGAGGGTGCCGTGAACCGCATCGCGGCGGGCGAGGTGGTGGAACGGCCTGCGTCTGCCGTCAAGGAGCTGGTGGAAAATGCCTTGGATGCGGGGGCCACGCGGATCACGGTGGATTATGCGGATGGCGGCAAGACGCTGATCCGGGTGACGGACGACGGGTGCGGGATGACGGGGGATGACCTGCCCCTGGCGCTGTCGCGGCATGCGACGTCGAAGATTGACGGGTCGGATCTGATGAACATCCACACATTCGGTTTCCGGGGCGAGGCGTTGCCGTCGCTGGGGGCGGTGGGTCGCTTGACGATCACCAGCCGGGCGCAGGGGTTTGAGGGGGTTTGCCTGTCGGTGGACGGGGGGCGGATGGGACGGGTGATGCCTGCGGGGATCACGCGGGGAACGGTGGTGGAGTTGCGCGATCTGTTCGTGGCTACGCCGGCGCGGTTGAAATTCATGCGGACGGACCGGGCGGAGGCGCAGGCGATCGGGGATGTGATCCGGCGGCTGGCAATTGCGGAACCGGGGGTGGGGTTCACGCTGCGCGATGTATCGGGCGGGGGCGAGGGGCGGGTGATGTTCCGGGATGCGGAGCAGGGCGATCTCTTCGACGCGCTGCACCGGCGGCTGGCGGGGGTGATCGGGGCGGAGTTTGCGGACAATGCGTTGCGGATTGATGCGCAAACCGATGGGCTGCGGCTGACAGGCTATGCGGCGCTGCCGACCTATTCGCGGGGCAGTTCGGTGGCGCAGTTCCTGTTCGTGAACGGGCGGCCTGTGCTGGACCGGATGCTGTTCGGGGCATTGCGGGCGGCTTATATGGATGTGCTGAGCCGGGATCGTCACCCGGCGGCGGTGCTGAACGTGATCTGCGATCCGACGCGGGTGGATGTGAACGTGCATCCGGCGAAATCCGAAGTGCGGTTCCGGGAACCGGCTGCTGCGCGGGGGTTGATTGTAAGCGCGCTGCGGCAGGCATTGGCGGGGGCGGGTCATCGGGCATCGAGCACCGTGGGGGTAGAAACGCTGGCGGCTTTCCGGCCTGAGGCGCCCCATGGTCAGGCGCGGGTGTATCAGATGGATTGGGCGAGCCAGCCAACCCTGAGTTATGCGCATCAGATGCAAGCGCCGATGGGATTTGCCGAAGCGCCGTCGGCCCGGTTTGAGGATGCCCCGGTGGAACCCTTGGCCGGTGCTTTGGGCGCTGCACGGGCGCAGGTGCATGAGAATTATATCATCGCGCAGACGGCGACAGGGATGGTGATCGTCGATCAGCACGCAGCACATGAGCGGCTGGTGTACGAGCGGCTGAAGGCGCAGCGGGACGGCGCGGGGATTGCGGCGCAGGCCCTGCTGATCCCCGAAATTGTGGACCTGTCACCGGATGATGCGGCGCGGATCATCGAGGCGGCGGGGGAGTTGGCCGCCTTGGGGTTGGTGATAGAACCCTTTGGTGGCAGTGCCATTGCAGTGCGCGAAACGCCTGCGATATTGGGCCAAGTCAATGCCACCGCCCTGATCCGGGATATTCTGGACGATCTGGCCGATACCGGCGGCAGCACGCGTGTTCAGGCGCGGATGGATGCGATCCTGAGCCGGATGGCCTGCCATGGGTCGATCCGGTCGGGTCGGCAGATGCGGGCGGAGGAGATGAACGCCCTGCTGCGCGAAATGGAGGCGACGCCGCTGTCAGGGCAATGCAACCACGGGCGTCCGACGTATGTGGAATTGAAACTCGCCGATATTGAGCGGCTGTTCGGGCGCAGATGATCACCATCGGGCCCTATAGTTTTCGCTGGGATGATCCCCTGACCCTTGCCATCGCGGGGGGCGCCCTTCTGCTGTTGATCTTTCTGATCCTGATCCTGCGCGCGTCAGGCCGTTCTGCCGACTTGGCGGCCCCCCTGATGCGCGATGTCGGGTATCTGGCGAACCGGGTGCAGTCATTGTCGGACGGGCAGGAACGGCTGGCGGGCGGCCTTCATCAT